>JACRCB010000198.1 GCA_016219165.1 Deltaproteobacteria bacterium
CAGCCCTCTTATCTTGAGGTTTACTCATCGGGCGGGTTTTTAGCGGAAAGTTTCCTGCAATACGACCCTTTATCGTCTTACGGGTGCTGGTGGGGGCATGGAGGCCGCGTCAGACAAAAAATATATTACCGGGGTTCCATGGCAGGATAAACAGCACGGGGAGTTGTTTGAGAGGATAAAGGAATTAATTTCTGCCATGGAGAGGGGGGAGGGGGAAAAAGAGGTCTTAAAATTTATGGACTTCTTCGACGAATATATCGTGGTTCATTTCCATGACGAAGAGAAGGCGATGAACGCATGCCAGTTCCCTGACGCCCTCTCCCACATAAAGGAACACACCAACTTCATAGATGATTTTTCCAGCCTGAAATCCGAGTTGAATAAAGGCGTTACCCCGCTCCTTGTCGAAGAGGTCAAAAAGAGGGTCTTACTCTGGCTTAAAACCCATACGTGCGGTTCGGATAAGAAACTCGGGGCTTTTCTCGTCAGGAAGGCTGCTTCTTTGTAAAACCTTTTCCGGGTGAAGCGGAAAAACCCGCGCGTAAGGGAGGTGTCCGGGGAAACTCCCTTGGGAGAATTCCCCCGGGAAAACCCTTCCAACAACCTTCTATATTATACGGCCTGGGCCTTGTTTATGACCTGTGCGCGCTCCATATCGGAGACGCATGCGTCGGACTCTGGGTAGAGTATGTGCTCTTCCTTCATGTTGTGGTCGGCCAGTATATTGACGAGTGCGTATGTGCCCTCGGATATCCCGGTCGAGTCTTTGCCGTCCGTCTTGTTTAATACCCTGTCGAGGAGGTCCTTAATCTCCTTGTGTTCCATCCTCATAACTACCGTAGGTCCCGCGTCAACCATGCCGGTCTTCTTTTCAAAGAGTGGGAAAAGGATATCCTCCTCGGCCTTTATGTGCCTTTTAAGCCCGAGGGAAAAAACCCTGAAATCCCTCGACGCGTCGTCCCACCTCTTTTCTTTAACCGCCACCGAGAACCTTTCGAATATGGCGTCCAACCTTCTGTGGTCCGTCTGCATGTAGTCCGTAAGGGTCCTCCCGCCTGCGTCCTTCTTTTTTCTGGCGACGGCGACCCTCCATGCGGTTGGCCCCTGCTCCAGCGGCCACCACTCGAATTCCCCGTCATGCTCATTCTGGAACTGGTAGAGAAGCGGCCTTGGGTCGTGGTCGTTTACGAGGATAAAATATTCCCCCTCGTTAAGCGCCCTGAAGGTATCGAATATCCTCGGATGCCTTTCCCTTGGCGTCATCTCCCTTACATCGAGTATTTTCTCCATCGTTTCCTCCTCTACATCGAGTAACTTTTCCATATCACGGCACCCCCGTTATTTTATATTATTCCATTTTGCGGTGATTTCACATGGATGGCTATGACAAAAGTCAACATCACGGATAATAAAGGAGGCTGTAAAAAAGGGGGTAAATTCCGGGCGGCATGGCCGCGACGGAGTCCTTGCTTTGGAGCCCCCGCGAAGGCGGGGTGAACTGGGAATGGGAATTTAGTCTTTTATTTCTGGATTCCCCCCCGGTCAATCCTCCTATCCCCAAGGGGGAGAGGGTAGACCTGCCTGTGCGACGGCAGACAGGCGTAGCACGCAGACAGGGCTGGTACCCCGTTCAAGAAAGCCCTGAAAAATCAATGGCGGTCCCAACGGGATTCGAACCCGTGTTTTGGCCTTGAGAGGGCCGCGTCCTGGGCCTCTAGACGATGGGACCGTGATTTGAATTTATCAATTATACGCCTGATTGTCAACAATGACTGGTAATTGATATGTTTGCAAAATGTATGATATAAAGAGCTTGTGTTTTAATCTCGTTATAAAAAAATGGCTGCCGTTTCCGGCAGCCGTGGTTGCTCCCGAAGGAGCAGAGCCTGCGAAATACTTCTTGTTTATGAGAAGTTTGCAGGCACAGGTCGGTTACACCTGAATTATCTATATCACCTCATTAAACAGATTGCAAGAAGAAACTTTAAGGTGGGCTTCCCTTGGATATGATAATGGTTTTAGGTTTGGATATCGGCACGAACTCGATAGGCTGGGCTTTAATGAAGTATACGGCCGATGGAGACAAATTGTTAAAGCCGGCGAATCTTGTGGACGCCGGGGTCAGGGTTTTTCCCCAGGGAGTTGACGATAAGACACAGGAATCCCGAAACCTTAAACGCAGGGAAGCCAGAAGCGCAAGAAGAGTCCATCATAGGCGTAACCAAAGGGTATATGACCTGAAATCCGCATTGCAGGAAAAAGGACTTTTGCCGTCCGGTAAAGACGATATGGAAATTCTTATGCGCAAAAATCCTTATGCCCTCAGGGCCGCCGGGTTGGACCATAAGATTGAACCCTTTGAATTTGGCAGGGCTGTCTATCATCTCGGCCATCGCAGGGGTTTCAAGAGCAACCGCAAGGATGCCGCGA
>JACRCB010000196.1 GCA_016219165.1 Deltaproteobacteria bacterium
AAAGGGGGTGCGGCAGGGGGAAACTAAAAGTCTTTGGAAAGGGGTTTGGGGGAAACCTTTCTACAGAAAGGTTTCCCCCAAAAATGCTTTTTCCAGAGATTCCTTAGAGGGTTTCCTTGCCGTTGGCGGCGGGTGGACAATCTATGGGAAGAAAAAGGGTGGTTGTGGCCATGAGCGGCGGGGTGGATTCCTCTGCCGCGGCAGCGCTCCTTAAAGAAGACGGGTTTGAGGTCATCGGCATCTCCATGCAGTTGTGGGACTCATCGGGTGAGGACTCCGCGGCCACCGAAGGCAGTTGCTGCTCGCCCGGCGATATCTATGACGCAAGGAGGGTGGCCGATACCCTGGGCATACCCTATTATGTGGTCAATATGGAAGAGACCTTCTCAAGGGAGGTCGTCGATTATTTCGTAAAGAGTTACCTCTGCGGCTTCACCCCCAACCCGTGCGTAAAATGCAACGAGGTGATGAAGTTCGAGGCGCTTTTAAACAAGGCTCTGAACCTCGGGGCCGCTTTTCTCGCCACCGGCCATTATGCGAGGATTATAAAAGATAACGGGACCTATCGGCTTTTAAAGGCCGTGGATAAGGCCAAGGACCAGTCCTACTTCCTGTTTACAATGAAACAGAGGCACCTTGAAAAGGTGCTGTTCCCGCTCGGAGGGCTTAAAAAGAGCGAGACGAGGGAATACGCAAAGAGGTTTAACCTCGGGGTTGCGGAAAAGCGCGACAGTCAGGAGATATGTTTCATCGGGAACGGAGATTATTCCGATTTTGTTTCGGCGGAGGCGGCAGAGGTTTCAGGGGAGATTATCGATAAAGGCGGCCATGTGCTCGGCAGCCACAGGGGGCTTTTCAGATACACGATAGGGCAGAGAAAGGGGCTGAATATAAAAAACGCCTCCGGCCCTTTTTATGTAACCGGGATGGACGCGAAGACCAACCGCCTTGTAGTCGGGGGCGATGGAGAGCTCTACTCAAGGGGGCTTTTTGCGCGGGACCTTACATGGGTAATCTCCGCGCCAGCCTCTGAAGAGAAGGTGGAGGCAAAGGTGCGCTACAGGCACACGCCGGCCGATTGTTCCATCCGGACCGAGGGAAACGGCGCGGCCGTCATGTTCAATGCCCCTCAGAAATCCATCACACCGGGGCAGGCCGTTGTATTCTACCGCGGGGACGAGGTCATGGGCGGCGGCTGGATAGAAAGGGCGCTCCCATGACTGCGGCGGAAGTGTCGGAAGAAAAGGCAGTCCCCCGCAGGGCCGCAGTAACGACCCTCGGGTGCAGGACGAACCAGTATGATTCGTCCGCAATCGAAGATTTTTTAAGAGAGGCCGGATTCACGACCGTCCCGTTTTCCGAGTCCGCGGACGTTTACGTCATAAATACCTGCACGGTTACGTCCAGGACCGATTACCAGAGCAGACAGTTGATACGCAGGGCAAAAAGGAAGAGCCCGGATTCGATCGTCATCGCCACGGGCTGTTATGCGCAGACGTCCCCGGATGAGGTCTCGAACTTAAACGGCGTTGACTATGTCCTCGGAAACCCTGAAAAGGCCATGGTCGTCGAATGTATAAGGAAGGGCAGACCCGCTTACGGGCCCGTAATAATAGTAGGAGCGCCTGAAAGGGGGACCCCCCTCAGTTTGAGGGCGAGGGGCCCTTATTCGAGGACGCGGGTGAACCTCAAGGTCCAGGACGGATGCAACAAGGCATGCTCGTACTGCATAATCCCGAGGGCCAGGGGGACTTCAAAGAGCGTTCCCCTCAACAGTGTGATAAAAGAGGCGGAAGGGTTTATCGAAAAAGGTTTTAAGGAGATAGTCGTTACCGGCATACACCTCGGCGCTTACGGAAGGGACCTCGTCCCGGCCATTACGATTGTGGACCTTTTAAGGGAGATTGAGAAAAGAAACTACCCGTGCCGTTTCAGGTTGAGCTCTCTCGACCCCGACGAGGTAACCGACGAACTTATCGGCGTCTTGAAGGGCTCCCGAACCGTGTGCAATCACCTCCATCTTGCGCTCCAGAGCGGGGACGATAGAGTGCTTAAGGGTATGAAACGCCCTTATACATCCGGATATTTCGCCGGGAGGGCCGTTAAGTTGTCGGAAGAGGTCCCGGGGATTTCAATAGGAGCGGATGTGATTGCGGGATTCCCGGGCGAGGGTGAGAGAGAATTTGAAAACACCTTAAACCTCATAAAAGAACTCCCGCTCGCCTATCTCCATGTGTTCCCGTATTCAAGGCGGGAAGGAACCGCGGCCTGCGCATATCCCGGCCAACTCAACCGGGGGGTAAAGAAAGGGCGCGCGAAGATGCTCATGGAAATCGACAGGGAAAAGAGGGAGGGGTTTTACAGGGTGTTTCTGG
>JACRCB010000197.1 GCA_016219165.1 Deltaproteobacteria bacterium
CTTCAAGTTCTGGTACTGGGATGAATCTATGGGGTAAAGACCGCTGAAGACCATGGGCTTCACCCCCTTATACCCGGGGAGGGGCTCCCCGGCGGGATTATCCGCGGATGTCATCGTATCGCCCACCTTCGTGTCCCTTACCTCCTTTATGGCGGCCGTAACGAACCCCACCTCACCGCAGCCGAGCTCTGATACCTTTTTGGGATGAGGTGAGAATACTCCGACCGTCTCGACCGTATAGGTCTTGCCGGTTGCAAAAAAGTTTATTCTCATCCCTTTCTTTACAACCCCGTCGAAGACCCTTACCTGCACCACAACGCCCTGATAGGGGTCGTACCAACTGTCGAAGACGAGCGCTTTGAGGGGATTCGCGGCATCCCCTTTGGGAGGGGGTATGAGTTTTACTATCGACTCGAGTATGTCCTTTATCCCGATGCCCTCCTTCGCGCTCGCAAGCACAGCCTCGCTCGAATCCAGCCCCAGCAGGTCCTCTATCTCGCCTCTAACCCTCTCGGGGTCTGCCTGCGGAAGGTCTATCTTGTTTAAAACCGGGAATATCCTGAGCCCCAGGTCCACGGCGGTATAGAGGTGGGCGAGGGTCTGCGCCTCAACCCCCTGTGAGGCGTCCACAACGAGTATCGCCCCCTCGCATGCGGAAAGAGAGCGGCTCACCTCGTAGCTGAAGTCCACGTGCCCGGGCGTGTCTATGAGGTTCAGGATATAGTCCTTTCCGTCACCGGCCCTGTAATCGAGGCGCGCGGTCTGCGCCTTTATGGTTATGCCCCTCTCCCTTTCAAGGGGCATCTTATCCATGAACTGGTCAACCTTCTCCCTTTCCGTAAGCGAGCCCGTTGCTTCAAGGAGCCTGTCCGAAAGGGTGGATTTACCGTGGTCTATGTGGGCTATTATGGAAAAATTGCGTATTCTGTCTTTGTCGGTCATAGTTTCTACAGGCGCTCAGGCGCGTATCTCGAAAAAAAGTAACAAAATATTATAGATAATTCAACGGGATTTGTCAAAAGGAGGATGGGTGGATTGGCTGATATTCTTAGTTTTACCGGGATAATAGACTTTACAGGCTCATACATCATCCTTAATGGGCAAGAAACCCTTATCTCCGAGCAGTTGGATTATCCCTCTCAACAGGAAATTGTTAGCGAATCTGATGACGTATTTTCTTGCGCCTTTTTCAATAGGCATAAGCATTTTTCTATCTTTCAGCCTGCCGATCTTCCGTGAAATCTCTGAGGGTTTTTTATCAGGAAAGATGTCTTTTAAATACGATGCCCTGAGTTCCTTCATTTCAACGGCTTTTTTCAGAATCCTTGCTTCTACATCCGTAACAGACTTTCTTTCTTGTGAGTAACTGATTGCAGGCAATAAGATTTCGCGTTTTAAATAATCATAATCAAGCAGGCGGTCTATCTTTTCTATCTCACCCTTGAGTCCTTTTAATACATACTCGCACCAGCTTAAAATGTCCTTCTCTTCGCCGGTATCAGATGATGAAAGATAGCGGTAATAATTTTCACGGTTACAGCAAAAAATAGCCGTAGGGTTCAGTATTCTGCCTACACCTACATTAAACCCTTGCTTCACAAGCATTGCATAGGTAAAGAGACGGACTGTCCGGCCATTACCGTTAGTAAAAGGATGTATCCACAAGAACCGGTGATGCGCAATAGCAACCTTCAGCAAATCATATTTGGGCTCATCTTTGCGGGTGATGAAAGCAAGCAACTCATCCATATATCCTTCTATCTGAATCGGCTCAGGAGGCTTATGTGCTGACCCGGTAATGCTGACAGACTTAGTACGGTAAATGCCCGGTGTATGGTCGCCTTCGCCATCCGGAGGCGGAAGAAGCCCTTCTACCACCTTCTTATGCAATTCGCTGACAAACGCACGGTTGAAATCTGCATCCCTGACATTGACATTTTCATCAATAAACGCCATTGCCTGTTCCATGTTTACGATTTCACGGATGCCCGGATTGGAAGGCGGCGCTTCGGCCAATTTGGTTTCGATATATTCCGCAATGGTAGTATTGTTCCCTTCTATGCGGGCCGAGCCTATACTTTCAAGGGTATGAAAAATATTTTTGAGCTGAAAAAAAACAGCAGGCCTGGTGGAACCGGACAACTTTTTCCTACGCAGGTGGTCAAGCTCGATAATCAGGTCGGTTAAGGATGAACTGAATTCGGGAACAACCAATTCTAAATCATAGTGTTTGAAGACAGGTCCCATTTTTTCAAACCATTGAATCAGTATTTAACAAAACCGTTCAGTAAGATTTAACATATTTACCATAAAAGCTATGTAAATCAAATATAATAATCCTTACCACACGAACAGACATTTGACAAACAGACGCGATGACATCTTACCTTTTTATGCCTGTTAGCGAAATAAAATTACGATTATGTAACTTTCTCTGCATCTCTCATCCGCACCTCTCCACTCATCGGCTTGGGCAGAAGCGTGTCACGGAGGCGAGCGAGGGTGCGGATTTGGGTTTTGTCAGCCAAGTGAATAAATGACTGTTCTTTGAAAACAGGCATCTTGGAGGGCGCAATGCCCCTACCTCCCCACCATCTCATCAATCCAGTTCAGGTATTCCCTTGAACCGTCCTTTATCTTTACTGCAATAATCTCCGGCACCTTGTAGGGGTGGAGGGCCTTAATCCGCTTTTCGAGCCTGTCAAAAAGGTCTCTTCTCGTTTTCATAAGGCAGAGGACCTCTTTCTCGTCGCAGACCTTGCCTTCCCACCTGTATATAGACCTTATCTGAGGGATGACGTTGCAGCATGCGACGAGACTCTCCTCTACGAGTGTTTTTCCGATATCAGCCCCGACCTCCTCGGAAGGGGCTGTCATAAAGACAACGATAAAATGGTCTTCCATTGCGCTCTCCTTTCCAATCCATTCTCACCCGCTACTTCTTCGATTCGAGATATTTCGCCGCTATCCATGACATGAGGGTAACCCCGACCGCGATGGAATCCTCGTCCACGTCGAATGTAGAGCTGTGGAGGGGCGAGGTTATCCCTTTTTTCTTATTCCCCACGCCGAGCCTGAAAAGAACCCCCGGCACCTTCTCGGCGAAATATGAAAAGTCCTCGGCGCCCATCTGGGGGGATTCTATGTCCGCCACGTTATTCCCGCCCGCCACATCCACCGCGCACTCCCTTGCAAACCCCACGAGCGCGCCGTCGTTCACCACCGACGGCGTTCCGTATTCGTAATTGAAATCATACCCGGCCCCGTGCGCGGTCGTTATGCCCTTGACCGTCTCCACTATCAACTGGGGCATCTTCTCCCTCAACGATTGGTCGAGGGTCCTCACGGTTCCCTGAATCTCCACACTCTCGGCTATGACATTGGGGGCTGTGCCGCCCCTTATCATTCCGATGGATATGACGGCATTCTTTGTGGGGTCTATCCTTCTGCTTACGATGTGGTGCATGGCATTTACGACCATGGAAGCCGTAAGCACGCTGTCAATCGTCTGGTGGGGCCTTGCCGCATGCCCGCCTTTGCCTTTTATGGTTATTATGAAGTTGTCGCTCGACGCGGTCATCATGCCGCTTTTGAACCCCACCCTTCCGGCCTCATACTCGGGGAAAGAATGGAGGGCGGCTATCGCGGAGGGCTTGGGGTTTTCGAGCGCGCCGTCCTTTATCATCGCCTTTGCGCCGCCGGTCCCCTTTTCCTCGGAAGGCTGGAATATGAACTTTACGCTCCCGGCGAGTTTCCCCTTGAGTGAAACGAGTGTGACGGCGGTCCCGAGCAGTATCGCCGTATGCACGTCGTGTCCGCACGCATGCATAACCCCGGGCACCGTAGAGGAGTATTCAACCCCTTTCTTATCCTGTATGGGCAGCGCGTCCATGTCCGCCCTCAGCGCTATCGTGGCCCCCTCCTCCCTCCCCTTCAGCAGGCCGGTAACCCCGTATCCCCCGACCCCGGTCAATACCTTGACGGAATTATCCTTGAGCATGCCCGCCACCAGCGCGGAGGTCTTTTTTTCCTCTCCGGACAGTTCCGGATTTTTGTGTATCTCCCTTCTTAACTTTATTATATCGTTCTTTATCGCCTCCACCTTTGCTTTTATCTCTTCGAGCATACTCTCCTCTGTCTTTCCCCAGCACCACTCTGGACAGCACCACCTCTATAACATTCAAGACTTTTGTGTCCAGAGTGGTGCTGGGCGGTTTTATGGCGCAACTATTTGTTCTTATTACCTTTATTTTCTTCCGGCAGAGATGGTTTGCCTTACATAAAACTATACCACCGGGCCGATTATATCACTGTCGCGGGGTTTAGACCAGCCCTGAATTTCCATAAAATAATGTTCCGATTAGTTGCGGAGGCGTCCAAACTCTGCTATTATTGCATCAATTAAGCAGTCGCGCGAAATCCGTCCCTGAAAAACTCATTCCGGATGAAAAAACATATTTCCCCTATACCATGTCTGTTAAGCAAAGATTGCGCCAAAAACGAGGTGTTCAACCTCCTTACACAACCTCCGGCAGAAAAAACTTGATAAAATATTACGAATCCACTATATTAAGGTATCTTTGTCCTATATAGGGGATTCCCCTACGCACGGACGAGCGCACTCATAATATCAAAGACACGGAGGTTCGACCATGGGTCTAATCCAACGACTGTTGAGAACCAACGGAACTCCAAACACTCCCAACATAGAAATACCCGCCCGAACTTACTCGGGCACGGAGATTGCCCCAATCAAGTTCGGACTGCCCAAAGAGATAGATTCGGTCTGCCCCGAATGCATGGAGATTATCAAGGCTACGCTTTACCCCGAGGGCGGCAAGGTCTGGATAAGGAAGAGTTGCAAGGAACACGGGGAGTTCAAGGACATATTCTACGGCAGCGTGGACCTATACCTCAGATGTGAAAACCTCTGGTTCGGCGACGGCAGAGGCGTTGAAGACCCGCCCATAAAGAAAGCGAGCGTATGCCCTTCCCAGTGCGGCCTGTGCAATATGCACACAAGCCACTCGGGGCTGCCGATAATGGACCTCACAAACAGGTGCAACATGACGTGTCCCGTCTGTTTTGCCAACGCAAACGCCGCGGGATACCTCTACGAGCCGTCATTCGATGAGGTCGTGGGGATGCTCGAAAGCCTCGCCAAACAGAGGCCGGTAAGCATGAACATGGTCCAGTTTTCAGGGGGAGAGCCCACGGTAAGGCCGGACTTCCTCAAGATAGTCAAAAAGGCGCGGGAGATGGACTTCGACTACATACAGGTGAACACAAACGGGATAAAGATGGCTGATTTCGAGTTCGCCCAGGCCATGAGGGAGGCAGGGGTGGACAACATTTATCTCCAGTTCGACGGCCTCACGGACGAAGTCTACAAGAAAACCCGCAACAGACCCCTCATCGACACTAAGATGAAGACCATAGAGAACTGCAGGAAGGTGAGGATAGCCGTAATACTCGTCGCCACCCTCGTAAAAGGCTTCAACGACCATGAGGTCGGGGATATCGTCAGATTCGCGGTAAAGAATAACGACGTGATAAGCGGGATTGCCTTCCAGCCGGTCTCTTTCGTGGGGAGGTTCAACCAGAGCCACAGGCTTGAAAGAAGATACACCCTCTCGGACCTCGCATTCGATATCGAAAAACAGACGGGCTGGATGAAGGCGATGAGGGACTGGTTCCCGATAGGGTGCACATCCCCCATCTCAAGACTCGCAACCGCCTTAAGCGGCAAGGCGAGATATACTCTCACCCTCCACCCCCACTGCTCGCAGGGGGCATACTTCTACAGAGGAGATGACGGAAGCGTTAAGCCCGGAAGCGAGTTCATAGAAATGGAGCCTTTCTTGAGGGAACTCATGAACCTCTCGAAAGAGGTGAAGCCCTCGAGGTTTGACCTTCTTTCGAAGGTAAAGATACTCCACAGGCTTAAAAAATTCTATATCCCGGCCAACGCCCCAAAGGGGCTTACGTTCGAGAAATTCCTTAAGAGCCTCGAGGGGTATCAGCAGAGGGACTTAAGAAGGACGCAGGTGGAAGAAGGGGAGGCTAACGACCGTTACTTCAACCACTTCTTCATAGCGGGGATGCACTTCATGGATGCCTACAACTTCAGTGTCGAGAGGGTCATGCGGTGCGTAATCCACTACCCCGACCCCAAAGGGCACCTCTATCCTTTCTGCGCCTACAACGGGGCGCCCGTCTACAGGAGGAGGGTTGAAAACAGATTCAAACACACCCCCGAACAGTTAAAAGAAAAGATTATAGCCGAGGGCAGGCCCAAAGAACTCGATAGCGTCGCAAAGAAGATGGGGATATAAAAGGGGCCGCGTGGCCTTTGTTTCGGTGTGAGGACACACCGAAACATCGACAGCGTATCAAGACAAGCCCGCCCTACTTGACTATGTTACTATATCCACTCTATCAAGAGTGTCATGTTTTTAGGTGGATTCCCACCGACTTGCTCACGCGGGATGTACACAGCAACTTTTGTTTCACGATTGTTATAAAGGTAAACGCCTGAAGGATCGTTCGCATGGGGTATATTAACCTGAGAGCGTTCATCAAAGGTAACGTTGAATCTCAACTTTTCCATAGAATTATCCCTCCTTTTTTGATCTTCTGATGCCGATGTTTCGGTGTGTCCCCGCGTCGCCGCGAGGCGTGCTCACACCGAAACCAATTAGTCAAAAATCCATTTTATCAACAATCAGCCCTTCCTCCCCCAAACCTTCATCATTTTCCGCCTGATTAAAGCTTGTGTATTTCCAATCGCCGGGCTCTTCCACCAAACCGCGTCTCACGGGATTATTGTAAATATAGTCTATCTTCTGAGCCAAAAACTTCCTCCCATAAATAACTTCGGACCTGAACGTTTCCTGCCAGACAGCGTAGTTCTGCCCCTTGTATGCATCTGCCTTTAACTTTTCAAAAAGCGGAGGATTATTTACCCTGAGCCACTTCGCTATCTTACGGCTGGTAAAGCGTTTAAAGTCCCCAATAAGCGTTGTGACACTTGCATCTCCAACGCTTGCTACAAGATGCACGTGTTCCGGCATGACGACATAGGCGTATATCTTCAATCCCTTATTCCGCCTCAAGAAATTCAGCGAATCAAAGATACTGGATACGATTTCCTTATCGGCGAACAAAGGAGTGAAATTTCTTAAAGTGGCCGTAACAAAATAACAACAGTCTTCTTGATTGTAATTCTTCCATTTCATGAATGCTTTTGTTTCGGTGTGAGCACGCCTCGCGGCGACGCGGGGACACACCGAAACATCAAACAGTAATAAAACGGCCGCCGTCCATTTTTCAACGGCTTTTATGACTTTTTGAATGGGGGGCCCGCCAGCCGCCTCCCGCTCTGGACGGTCTTTGGACACGCGCCTGCGCCGCGGGAGCGGCGCTGAAACGGCCGGCGGGAAACTTTGGGTGCGCGGATAACGCTATGGACGTCTTGATGAGTTTCTCGATGTTGCGCACGTCCCTTCCCTGGTCCGGGGTCGCAAGGGCAATGGCATGGCCTTTCTGTCCCGCCCTCCCCGTGCGGCCTATCCGGTGGACGTAGTTTCCCGGGTCGTCGGGCAGGTCATAATTGATGACCAGCTCGATGCCGGTCACATCAATGCCCCGCGCCGCGATATCGGTTGCAACGAGGATGCGGTACTTGCCCGATTTGAAGCCGTTAAGGGCCTCTTTACGCTGTCCCAGAGACCGGTCTGAATGAATCTCGGCGGCGGCATTTCCGGTCGTTTTAAGCAGCTGCGTCACCTTATGCGCGCCGCGTTTGGTGCGGGTGAACAGAAGCACCGTGCCCGTATATTGTTTGAGGAGTTCGCCGAGGAGGGCCCCTTTCATCTCTTTCTTCACCACGAATATCTCCTGGGATACCTTCTCCGCCGCGGTGCCGGGCGGGGCTATCTCGGTGCGTACCGGCAGGCGCATGTGGACCGAAGCGACCTTCACTATTTCCGCCGGCATGGTCGCCGAGAAGAGCATGGTCTGACGGTCTTTCGGGATGACCTTCAGTATCCGTTCTATCTGCGGGGCAAAACCCATGTCGAACATGCGGTCGGCTTCGTCAAGGACGAGGATATGGGTGTCGTCAAGACGCACGTTGCGCCGTTCGATGTGGTCTATGAGGCGTCCCGGTGTGGCGATGATTATGCGGGGGTTCTTCCTCAGGGAAGAGAGCTGCGGCATCATGGATTCGCCGCCGATAAGCGCCGTTACCCCCATGCCCAGAGCCTGCGCGAACGGAATGAGGGCGTCCCTGACCTGAAGGGCAAGCTCGCGGGTGGGGACCAGCACCAGCCCGCGGCCCTTCCTCTGGGCAAGGCGCTGGACCATGGGAATGCCGAAGGCAAGGGTCTTACCCGTGCCTGTCTGGGCTATCCCCATAATATCCTTGCCCTCAATGGCAACGGGGATGGCTTTACGCTGGATGGGAGTCGGGACGCTGAAACCCAGTCTTTCGACCTTCTCGAGTAAAGCGGGCGCTATGCTGAGCCCGTAGAAACCATTATTTTGCATTAGAGTCCTTTGTCCGTTATTTTTGCCATGGTTATATACCACATGCGGCGGATTTTTACACCTTAAAATTATTAACCGCCTCCAGAACCACTGCTTGCAATGACGGAAGGCAGCCTGCCAAACAATGTATCCTTGCCCCTAATACAATTTTGCCCTCTACATGTCTATCGCCTCTGCCGGACGTCCTCACCCCCGGGCTATCCTCTCTACCTCCCGCTCCATATTCTCCCTGTGAGTTCCGGCCCAGTAGATTCTACGGCACCGGGGGCACGTCTTGAAACTCTCCTGAGTAGAATAGACATACGGCGGGACGAGCCCCTTTACAGACTCCTTGCCTGCATCTTCAAGCAGGGTGTTGCAGCGTATACACCGGGTTAAAAACATTTCCTTATCTATCTTGAAAACGGAAAGGACCTGCCTTAGTTGCTCGCCTGGCCTGTCGCTTTCAATAAAGAGGTGGTTCTCCCTCGCCCATCTCCTTTTTATAAGGAGCGTGTCCCTCGTAAGTATTACCCTTCCCTCCATTCGCGCCCTTTTTACGAGTTCCCCGTCGTCTATCGCCTTCTCATACTCCGCGTCATAACCCATGACCCTCATCCAGAGGGCGAGTTTGCCGAGCATGGAGTCCGCGAATATCTTTAGTCCCCGGCCCTCGCTCATAAAAGCCCGAGAAGGCCGGTATCGTCCCACTTCGCGCTCAGGGCCTTCCACTGCCCGTCTTCCTTCCTGAAGACGATGGAGAACTTAAAGCCCGATGCGTCTTCGGGTATCACGTCCTTTATGCTCTTGACCTCCTTACCCCTTACAAGGACAACCCTCGCATTGACGAGCGCCCTCTCCTCTTTTACCTCCACCGTAACGCCCATTACGAACACGCTCACTTTCTCTGACCTCAAAAACTCATATATGAGAATCCCCTTGGCGGAATCATAGTCATTTCCCTTGTCGTCGTTATAGTCCTTCGATATGTGCTTAATAACCCCTTTTACATCCTTTTCTCTTGCGGAAGATGCCACATTCTCAACGATTGCCCTTAAGAGCGCCTCGTCCGTCTTCGGCTTGGAACATCCTGAGAAGGCCATGAAGACGGCGAATAATGCGAGACATTTTTTCAATACCCTCATAATCCTCATACTATGTCCATCCGAACAGAGGCATAAGGACCATAAGCCCGAGCATTATGATAATGAATCCGCCCATGTCAAGGAGTATACCCTTCCTTACCATCGTAAGTATCGGGACCATCCCAGAGCCGTAGACTATCGCATTGGGCGGGGTCGAGACGGGCAGCATAAACCCGAAACTTGCGCCGAGACAGGCGCCGAGCGCGGGGGGGACCACAGGAACCCCGGCCCCCTTTGCTATCGCGATGACTATAGGGATAGCCATGCTCGCGGAGGTGGTGTTCGAGGTCGTCTCGCTCAATATGAGGGCGAAGAGAGTGCCGAGCGCGGTAATGCCCCAGAGGGTGTTCGCCCCGCTTAAGGAGGTAATGGCATTGCCGAACTCCGCTGCGAGGCCCGTTGAGAACATCAGTTGACCGAGGCTTAACCCGCCCCCGAAAAGGATTATGGTGCCCCAGTCTATCTTCGCCGCCCTCTCCCAGTCCATGGTAAATATTCTGTCTTTAAAGGATACGGGCAGAAGAAAAAGGAGTGAGGCCGCAAAAACGGCCACTATCCCGCTCTCTAACGTCTTATCGGCAAGCGCCGAGAGTCCGTGAGAACTTCCGAGAAGAAGGCCAAGGATGCTCGGAAAGACCCACAGTAAAATAGCCGCGTAAAAAGAAACCGCCGTATTTATCTCCCCCCTCTTCCACTTCCCGAGAAGGGCCTTCTCCCTCCTTACATACTCTGGAACGCCGGAAAACTCTCCCTTAAACCCGCCGTCAAACAGCCCGAGCATCAGAAAGAGATATACGAGCATCGCGAGCGTCAGCGGCACGGCAAAGAGCATCCACTCAAAAAACGTTATCCTGATATTCGCGAGCGTGCCGA
>JACRCB010000200.1 GCA_016219165.1 Deltaproteobacteria bacterium
GGGCACCCACCCGCAGGGTGGGTCGGAAAGGTTCTCCACTTCTCATTGCAATTGCTGCGCAGCAATGGGAGCCCTGCCCCTTTCCAAAGACTTTCAGTTATAGGTGGCTGCCCCACCCGCTTATTGCGGGAGACATAAAGTGGTTAAACCGATGGATAGGAGCGATAAGGTCTTTGTAGCAGGCCATACCGGCATGGTCGGCTCGGCCGTGGTCCGCCTGTTTAAAAAACTCGGGTTCAGCAACCTCGTGCTGCGTACGAGAAAGGAACTCGATTTGAGGGACTCTGCGGCTGTTGAGGGGTTTTTCCGGGCCGAAAAACCCGATGTGGTGATTCTGGCCGCGGCCCGTGTCGGCGGTATTCAGGCAAATATCGATTGCCCCGCGGAGTTCCTGTATGAAAATCTCATTATACAAACCAATGTTATCCGCCAATCTTATCTCGGCGGGGTTAAGAAATTCTGTTTTCTCGGCAGTTCGTGCGTCTACCCAAGGCAATGCCCTCAACCAATGAAGGAAGAGTATCTTATGACAGGCCCCCTCGAGCCGACAAACGAAGGGTATGCCATTGCCAAGATAGCCGGCCTCAAGATGGTCGAATATTACACGAAAGAGCATGGGTTTAACGGAATAAGTGTGGTGCCGTGCAATCTGTACGGCACAAACGACAGTTTCGACCCCCTGCATTCGCATGTGCTTTCCGCGCTTGTGAGAAAGGTCGTCGATGCCGCGGATTCTAGCGTTGGAAGCGTCACTATCTGGGGCAGCGGGAATGCGAGGCGTGAGTTCATGCACGTTGATGACGCTGCCGAGGCGATATTTTTCCTCATGGAACACTACGATTCTCCTGAGATAATCAATATAGGATGGGGGGAGGACGTCTCCATAAAAGACCTCGCCGCCTTGATAGCGCGCAAGGCCGGGTTTGAGGGCCGGTTTGTCTATGACGCCTCCAGGCCCGATGGGATGCCGCGCAAGTGTCTGGATGTCCTGCGTATGAAGGCCCTCGGCTGTGCGCCTGAAATCTTTTTGGAGGATGGGGTTCAAAGGACGATAGAAGAGTACAGGGAACTTAAGAAGAGGAATCTAACCGGAGGGAGTTTATGATTCCGTTGGTTTTCGGGGGCAAAAGGCTCTTCATGCGGGAAGAGGGTGGGGGAATTTTTCACAAAAGAGACGACGTGCAGGCGGCTTATGGACGTTTACACGGAGGTTATTGGGGAAACCGGTATGCATAGAGAAATGCCGACTGTAACTGTTGTTGTTCCTGCCTATAACCACGAGGATTATGTTGCGGACTGCATAAAGAGCATACTCGGACAAGACTATCCGGATATAGACCTCATTGTCATAAACGACGGCTCAACGGATTCAACGGATTTGAGGATAAGGGAGTGGATGAAGGAAAACAAATGCAGTTTCAGGTATGTTTCCAAGCAAAACGAAGGGCTTATAAAGACGCTTAATTTAGGGCTCGGGATGTCAAAGGGGGAGTATTTCTGCGAGTGCGCCTCCGACGACATGATGTTGCCCGGCAGCATTAGAAAGAGGGTTGAATACCTTCAGGCAAATCCCGTATTAGATTGCGTTTTTGCCGACGGGTACCTTATAGAAGGCGCCGCAAAGACCGAAAAGCGGCTTTTTAAAGACAACGGCAAGACGGGTTTCAGGAGTTCGGAGCATTCCATCGAGGACATTCTAAGT
The DNA here is from genome assembly GCA_016219165.1 of Deltaproteobacteria bacterium. Lineage (GTDB taxonomy): Bacteria > Desulfobacterota > GWC2-55-46 > GWC2-55-46 > DRQE01 > JACRCB01. Next base: position 1,703 of record JACRCB010000200.1, read on the forward strand.
GGCAGGGCCCGGATATTTTTCGCCTCCGGGATGATAAAGCGGTCGGTCATTGACGCGCTCGGGGCGTTTGATGAGGCCTTCCGCTATCATGAGGATTGGCTCCTGAAATACCAGATCGTCATAAGGGGCAGGGTGGGCTACCTTGACGAGCCGGTAATGTATTACCGGGTGCATTCAACAAATACCTCCAGGGGCAACCCCCTCTGGGTGAGGGAGGAAAACATACTCGCGCTGGAGAAGTTGATTGCCGCGCACGGCGAGCCATTAAGGGGGCTTCTTAAGCAGTACCTATTCAGGGAATATCTTAAATACCTGAAGGTCGGCAGAAAAAACCGGGTGGATAGAGATAGACTCATGGAGGAACTGAAGAAGGCGGTTAAAATCCGCCGCTATTCCCTCAGGGTTTTATGCAATTTCATTTCGCTTGTCTTTTACGGCGGAGGGGGTTCAAAAGGAGAAGTTGATGTTCACGAAAATGAGACTCGTTAAAGACAGGTTCCTGGCGATAGAGCCATATATCAACGGTAAAGACGTCCTGGATATCGGCTGTGTTGACGCAAGGCAGGGAGGGGTGAGAAAATACAAGAGCACAGGGCTCCATATTTTTTTGAAAGAACATGCCTCTTTCCTCCTTGGCGTTGATACGGACGAAGGCGGGATAACGGCTATGAAAAATGAGGGCTATAACGTTACCTCGGCAGACGCCGAGAACCTGAACCTCGGAAGGCGGTTTGACACAGTCGTTGCCGGAGAACTTATTGAACATTTAAGCAATCCCGGTCTTTTCCTCGAGAGCGTGAAGGGACACCTAAATGACGGCGGCACCCTCATAA
>JACRCB010000209.1 GCA_016219165.1 Deltaproteobacteria bacterium
CCTCGGCGCAGTGGACCGTTATGAAATCCACCCCTAATTTCGAGGCGGCCTTTGTAGCCCTCCTTACGGTTTCAGGGATATCGTGGAACTTCATGTCGAGGAAGACCTTTACATCCGGCGCCTCTTCTTTTATTGCCTTAACGGCCATTGGTCCTTCGCTTACAAAGAGTTCAAGCCCTATTTTAAAGACCCCGACATGGCCTTTCAGAAGCCGCACAAAACCGAGGGCTTGCTTTAGGGTCGGAAGGTCAAGCGGGAAGATTATCCTGTCTTTTGGGGAGAGTTTTTCCATCTACATGGAGGAAAGGGAAAATCTAAGATTATTGAAGCTCAATTTATTGCCATTGCGGCGAGCCGAAACCCCAGGCAAGAGACTACAGGAAAATGTGGTAATCTCTTTTTTTCAAACGAGATAGAGATTGCCACGTCGCTTACTCCCCTTTTTGGTTACCGGATAATCAGTTAAGTTGTTCCGGGCAAATAATTTACGAAAGCGGTTGGAGGGGGCAATGAGTATTTTCTCGACGTTTTGATATCTTATCGGTGTTTTTTTTTATCTTCTGTTCGCTCAACTTTTCCAACAGTTCTTCTTTTGTAAATATTGCTTCAACTTCACACTCGGCTGCGCTCTTTATGTTTTCCAAACCATTTTGTTCTTGCCTATCAATGAGAACAAGAACTTTTTTTATCTCGAATCCCTTCTCTTTTGCCCTTTTTATCGCCTTTATAGTAGACCCCCCCGTCGTAACCACATCGTCCACAACAACGACTTTTGCCCCTTTCGTGAGCGGACCTTCTATTTGCTGCATGGTTCCATGTTTTTTAGGCTCTTTCCTCACGACGAATACCGCAAGAGGTTTCCCCTTAAGGTTGCTTATAAGTGCGGTAGCGTATGCTATGGGGTCAGCCCCGAGGGTAAGTCCGCCTATGCCGTCAACCGAGGCGTCTTTTATCTTTTCAAAAAAGATATTACCGATGGCTTCCATCGCATCAGCGCGGTAAGTAGTCTTTTTTGAATCGATATAGACATTGCTTCTTTCTCCGCACGCAAGTTTAAAACCTCGCTTAGAATCATACTTAAAGGAATGTTCATATAGGATGTCGAGAAGCTGCTGTTTGTAGTCCATAATCCCTTTTTTAGTCAACACTATAGATTTAATCGGCGATGGAGTCAAGGGAATTCGGGGAGATTTTTTTATTCATCCGGCGCTTCTACATATTCGAATATCTTACCCTCGTAGTTTTTAAGTGTTATCTTCCCGTCCTGGCGGCTTACGACGTATTCTGGGCCTATCGGTATTTTTCCTCCTCCACCGGGCGCGTCTATGACAAAGGTCGGCACGGCATATCCGGTTGTGTGTCCCCTGAGTTTCTCTATTATGTTCAGGCCCGTGGATATAGGGGTTCTGAAGTGCGCCGTGCCGCAGGCCAAGTCGCACTGGTAGAGGTAATACGGCCTTACCCTTATCCGCAAGAGTTTCTGGACGAGTTTTTTCATTATTGCGGGCTTGTCGTTTATGCCCTTAAGAAGAACCGTCTGGCTTCCCAGGGGTATTCCGCTGTCGGCGAGCATTTCGCATGCCCTTTTAACCTGAGGGGTGATTTCCTTCGGGTGCGAGAAGTGTATGCTTATATAAAGGGGATGGTATTTCTTGAGCATGGCCGCGAGTTCCTCGTCCACTCTCATGGGCAGCGCTACAGGCACCCGCGTGCCTATCCTGAGTATATCGATGTGAGGGATTGCGCGGAGCCTTTTTATGTACTGTTCGAGGTGAGGGGTTGTAAGCATAAGCGGGTCCCCCCCTGATATGAGGACGTCCCGGATGTTTTTGTCCGCCCTTATGTAACGAAGGGCCTCCTCGAACTGGCCCGGGCCCATGGGAGGCTTTTCCACCCCCACAATCCTGTTCCGCGTGCAGTAGCGGCAGTACATGGCGCATGAATCCGTGACAAGGAGAAGCACCCTGTCCGGGTATCTGTGCACAAGCCCGGCAGCGGGCGAGTGGGAATCTTCCCCGCACGGGTCTACCAGTTCCTCCGGAGAAACCCTGAATTCTTCCGTCCTGGGGATTGCCTGCTTCCTTATCGGGCAGTTCGGGTCGTTACGGTCTATGAGGGAGAAAAAATAAGGGGTGATGGCCATCGCGAGGCGGCCGTTACTTCTCTTAAACCCTTCCTTTTCCTCCGGGGTGAGTTTTATGAGTTTGCGTATGACCTCAAAGGAGGTGATTCGGTTTCTTAACTGCCACTTCCAGTCCGAACTCTCAGGATGACTGTTGGGCTCTTCGATGACCTCACAGAGATAGTCTCGCGCAAGGTTACCGGGAGGCTCGAATTGTTCCATGGAAGAAGACCCGGACATTTTTAGAACTCCTCACCCCTCCTTATGGGCTGCATCTTCAGTCTTTATAAGGGCCATCTGCGGATTTGAGATGTCTTCTATGGCCTTCTCGTAAGCGGTCTTGTATTTGAACCCCTTTTTCAGATACTTCCAGATACACTCCACTCTCCTTACATCCTCTTCACTGTATTCTCTGAACTCTTTTTCCCCTATGACCGTCTTTTTCGGCTTTATGTAACCCTTTTGTTCGAGATAATAAAGTTTGTGTCTGGGAATGTCTATGTGGGCGAGTAGTTCCGGTGTTCTCATAATGGCTCTGTATTGAGTATAAAGATGAATTCATGTTAGATTTTAAAGTTGAACTTATTATAAGTTTAAGTTTATAATAACATTAAATTTATACTTGTCAAGTGAAAATTACTTGACATATGTGCAAAAAGTGATACTTTTAAGGGGAAATGAAGGCGGAGTATTGGATTTCTAAGAGAAAGGTTTCAAATCTTAAAGTTTCTAAAGAGAGATAGGTAGAAAGGAGGGTTTAACAACCATTAGACAAAAAGGAGGTTCCATGTCATGAAGGTGAAGAGTATTTTTGTTCCACCGTTACTCTTTTTGGTTTTTTTTATCTTCTTCCTTCCGTCCCGGGCAAACGCTGTCCCGGCATTCGCCCGCCAGACGGGTTTTGCATGCAATACATGCCATTATCAACACTTCCCGACATTAAATGAATTCGGACGCGCCTTCAAGGCGGGCGGCTATACCATGGTGGGCGGGCAGAGCCTTGTAGAGGGGGATTTGTTAAGCCTTCCTTCCGTTCTCAATGCATCGGTAGTGGCAAAGATAAGGTACCAGAAGACGAACGGAAGCGACGACCTCGCGGATAAAAGAAATAGAGGCGAACTGCAATTTCCCGATGAGGCCGCCCTTTTCATGGGCGGCAGGGTTGGCGAGCATATAGGGTTCGTACTCGAGGCCCAGCTTGCGGAGTCCGATGCGCCAACATTTGCGAATTTCAAGATGCCGATAGTTTACGATGTCGGGAACACAAAGTTGAGCCTTGTCCCGTTCACGACGGACGGTGGCGGAGCGGCGTACGGGTTCGAACTTTTGAATACAGGCGCAATTACGATGCATAAGCCGCTGGAACACGGCGCAGAGACCTCTGCCCAGCGGTATCTCGGCACCACCGACGGCGCACCGGCGACCGGCGTCGCCTTTGTGGCCTACCGCGACATCGGTTACGTAAACTTCACCCTCTGGTCGCCGGAGCATGAGAGTACGGACGCAAAACCGCTCCTGCGCTACGTCCGCGCAGTCCTCACGCCGCATCTCGGAAGCTGGGACCTCGGTTTCGGCGCGCAGGTGTGGGACGGGGAGACGAAGTTCACGGAAGATACAACGACCATGACCGCGTGCATAGCGCCCGGAGTGCCTCTGGCGGCCTGTACAGTGGTCGGTGAGATTATAGAGACAACCGTGGTAGCCGGCACGAGGGTGTCTGCCAAGGCATGGGCCGCGGATTTTCAGGCGCAGGGCGCAGTCGGGAGGTTCCCTCTCGGGGTTTATTTCACCTACGGCGCGGCTGACAGGAGCAGCGCCGTCGAAAATCTTTTTAATTCAAGTACGGCCGACAATAAGAAGGCCTTTACCGCCACTGGAGAACTCGGGGTCATACCCGGAAGGCTAATGCTCGCCTTGGGATGGCGCAACGCGGACAACGGCATGGCAACCGACAGTAAGGAGGACGCCACTACCGCGGCCGCCATGTTCCTCCTTACGCAGAACGTCCAGTTTCAGTTAAATCAGACATGGTACAATAATGACATTGACCCTGCCTGGGGAGATAGTCTTACGACCTTCATGATGTTCGCGGCGTTTTAACCCGGACCTTTTGTGAAAAAATAAGGCGCTTCCGGAAACTTCCAGATTTTTAAAAATTTTTAGTTAGCAGGGCTGGAAGTTTCCGGCAATAAGAAGGGAGATTCTCCGAATATGAGGCGTAAATACGGGGCCATAATAGTCTGGATTGCCGCGGCCGCAGTCATTGCCGGCTGCAGCGGGCCCCTTCATACGGATTACAAGCCGGGGGGAATGGGCGCCTTTAAACTCCAAGGCCCCGCAACAGTCCTCCTTAAGCCATACGCTGACATGAGGGCAGGGAAAGACCCTAAGAACATCGGCGATATAAAAGCAACTGTGAGCGACATGACTGGAGAGAGCCTCATCCTGGACAAGGACGTCTCAACGTTTGTAACCTCCGCGGTCAATGATGAACTCTTCGGTGCGGGTTTCAACGTTATCGCTCCGGCACAGGGGAACGAAGGCGCGGACTATGTAATGGAAGGAGAGATAAGACAGTTCAGGTTCGACATAGGCCCGAGGGATAAAATTGGGGTCGAGATATTCACGAGATTGAAGGATACCTCCGGCAGGGTGGTCTGGTCCGGCGTTGAGAAAGAAGAGGCCGAGCGGTATGCCGGGGTCATGGGGAACTCGAGGAGGACGATAAGCGATTATATCGTCAAAACCCTTTCGAGCGTGATAAGGAAGACCATTAAAGAGGCCGCCCCTTCCATAAAGGCCGCGCCTTCCCCGCTTTCTCAAACCCTTTTAGCGCCGGGGAAAGAGGTCGGGCAATATATTACGGATAATGCGGAGGCAAAAGAGATATCGAAGGGCATTGGCACCCTCTCCATAACCACGGAACCCCGGCGGGCAAAGGTCTATATAGGGGACGTGTATTACGGATTGACTCCGATTGCGATAGACCTCCCCCCGGCCACATACGAAGTACGGCTTAAGATGACGGGCTACAAAGACCAGAGCGAAAAGGTGGCTGTAAGGGAGGGTTATAAGACCGAGATGGAGGTTATTTTTGTAAGGGAATGACCGGATTCCCCCGTCAGCTTTATGCGTGGTACACGGGTTTTGAGGGAAGTTTTACAAAAAAATAAGCATTGGCCTGAACAGCTTGTCTCCAATCCGTCGGTCTCAATCGCGGGCACTTCCGTATCCACTCCTTTGCGGGCTGAATACTTTCATGCCTTGATTATCGAGGCCTCCTTAGGCGGTTTGCACGCGCCCTGCGGATGGGTCTTACGCACGCACGCGTTAGTTCAGGCAACGCCTATTTTTAAACCCTCTCTATTTATATTATAGCACAATCAGGGCTCGGCGCAAGGCGGCATGCAGCACGTTATTCCCGCTGGCTCTTCCCGAGTTTTTCTTCTATGATTTCGAGGAATCTCTCTTTTTTCCCCAAAGAAACCTCTATCGCGAGTGTTACCACGGGCATACCGCCTATGGGGCGGGATTTAAGCCTCACATAATCTTTTTCCGTGGTAACGATAAGTTCCGCATCCCCGGCTTCTTTTCTAATCCTTTCCATGTCCGCCGGGGCATACCAGTGGTGGTCCGGGAAGTTTATGGCGCTCACAACGATTGCCCCGCACCCTTTGAGGGTTTCGAGAAAGGAGTCCGGGTTTGCAATGGCGCAAAGAGCCGAAACCCTTTTCCCCTTAAGACCCTTTATATCGAGTTCCCTTCCATCGGAATCATAAAGGCCGGCCGGCCTGTATACGAACCCGAAACAAGGTTTCTCAACCCCCTCGAGTGCATGCCCGGCCTTGCCGCCTTTTATCATTATGATATCCGCCCTCTTCATGCCATCGAGCGGTTCCCGGAGCGGCCCGCGCGGAAGGAGGTATCCGCTGCCGAACCATCTCTTCGAATCCAAAAGCAGTATGTCTATGTCCCTCTTCAGCCGTATATGCTGGAAACCGTCATCGAGTATGATTACGTCCGGAGAGAACCTCTCGAACGCGCGGAGCCCGGAAATCACCCTGTCCTTTCCCACGATTACCGGCACGCCAATGAGTCTTTCGGCCATGAGATACGGCTCATCCCCCGCCTCCTCCGGAGAAACGAGCGTTCTTTCGCCGTCCGATACGGCCGCCACCCCGCGGCCCTTTCTCTTGTATCCCCTGCTTAAGACCAATACCTTCAACCCCTTTTCCCTCAACCGCTTCGCAAGGAATATTACCATCGGGGTCTTGCCGCTCCCGCCTGCCGTTATGTTGCCTACGGATATGACCCTGCAGGGAAGTTCCTCTTTTTTTAGAATCCCCGC
>JACRCB010000204.1 GCA_016219165.1 Deltaproteobacteria bacterium
AGAAGGTAAAAGAAAGGACGAGGAAAACTATGAATCCCATTAACAGGGATGAATCCTTGTTGAAAACCTTCACCGTTTTATCGGAATCCTCTGAAGTTTAGAATCAAAAAAGTTAAGGGGGTATTTTAAACACAAATCAGGGAAAAATCAAGAACGTTTATATCGCAGGAGGGAACCCAGCACCACTTTCCCGCCGCGAATGCCGGTTTTTCAGAAAAGCCGCTAACGGAAAGTGGTGATGGGCATGTCCCTTCATCGTTTCGGCGCAGGTTGCGCTCTTTATTTTGCCTCGGAGGCCATTATGTTCAGGCTTTTAAGCGTAACACCCTTGGTCAGTCCGCACGAAGGCGCAACTATGTGCGGGGACTCCTTAAGCGCCCTCCGGGTCTCCGCCCTTATCTCGTCTTCCCTTCCACCATCGAGTATGAGGGAACTCACGTTGCCCATGAGAAGATGTCCCGGCAGCGCCGCCATGAGACCCTTCAAAGACACGCAAGAATCAACGCTTATGCATTCGGCCCTCAACCCTTCGAGCTCTTTTCTCACGCCCATGAGAGGGCCGCACAGATGGACCATCACAGGGCAACCCATCCCGTGAACGGCGTCGGTAATCCTGTTTATGTAAGGAACGGCGAAAAGCGAAAAGAAATCCCTCCCCAGCAGGGCAACCGTTGAAAAAGGGTCGTCTATAAAGACCGCGGTGGCGCCCGCGTCCACGAGCGAACGCGCGTATTCGACCGCCGTCAGGGAGAGGAAGGACAGAAAGGCATGGGCCTCCGCCGTCTCCCTCAAAAAGGCCTTTAAAAGGGTCTTTGCGTCAATGAGGGCGGTAGCAAGGCTCAGCGGGGCCGTAATATCCGCTATAACCGGGATGTCGGGCTTCGTCTGCGAGAGCAGTCCCATGCACTCGACAATGACCGGGAGAAGGCCGTCTTTTGCGGGGTTGAGATTCTTAAGTTTCTTCCATTCCCCCACTTCCTTGAGCGGGTAAGGCGGGATTCGGGGCCCGCCCCGCCACTCATCTATCTCCCCGCCGTAAGCCTCTGAGATGACCCTCATGGCAAAAGGAAGCCCCAGGTTTTCAATGCCGGTCCTGTCATGGATAAAAAGGGAGAGTTCCGAGAGCCGCCGCGCGTCCTTAAAAAACTGCGGGTTTGCCGGGAGGTCTTCTTCTTTTGCCAGGTCTACCCCCGGGCCGGCCCGGAAAGAACCGGGCACTATTACAGGGGGTCTCTCTGCCGTGTGTCCGCCCCCTGCCGAAAGGGTCCTCAAAAACCTGTCTTTTTCACCTGTTTTGCTCAACGGTCGCACCCGCGCTCAACACGTCTCCTACGCCGTAAAGGTTGAAGGTCGCCATCACGACCTTTTCCGCGAGTTTTTCGGAGTAAAGAACCGTGGCGCTCCAGCACTGGTGTTTATACCATAGGGTGTAATCGCGCTCGATGGACCTTGTGTCTATAAATGAGTACATCTGCCTGAAACCGAGGGCAACAGAAGAAGTAGCCTGCCACTTCGCCCTCGCGTCGATGTATTTTGTCGAACCGCTTATGAGGTGGTATGCCATGGAGAATTCACTGCCCTTCGTATCGTTCAGGCCGGCCTCCGCGTTGTATTTTTCAAATCTGCCGTCATAGACGTTGTAGTCGCCCCTTGTCCTTAAAGACACCCACGCGGCGGGAGTGAATATCAACTCTCCGCTCAGGTCGGAAAAAGGGCGGGCGTTACCAGCCCGTGCCTCACGGACGTCGAATGTCTGGAAGAGGTCCATGTAAAGGATGTCCTGCTTCCCGCCGTCCGTACTCTTCCCGGCAATGGTCGAGTTAAGGGAATAACGGAGGCTGTTTTCCGGCGGGATAGCGTCGAGGGCCGTAAAGTCCGGGAACCTTTCCTGACTGTAGGAGGGGATATAGGAATAGAGGAGCCTCGGCCTTATGGTATGGCGCATTTTTTCAAACCCAAACGCCCCTTCGAAGTAACGCACAAGTGTGGTCGCAGCGTCTATATTGAACTCGTAAATGGACCTTGCCGGGTAGGATTCGCCGTTACCGCCGCCCACCCTGTAGGCGGTAAATCTCGGAGACACCGAGGGCGTCAGTTCGAAGGAATCCCACGGCTTAAGCGGAAGGGAGATGCGCGGCTTTATATCCACCCTCTCTCCATCCACACCCTTGCCCCTTTCGAAGTTTACAAACGACGAGTCGAGCGAGAAGAAAACCGGGGTGGAAAAAACCCTCCGGCTCTCGAGCGTGAAGGCCACCTCGGGCAGGACCTGCAAAACGGTGGAGTCATCTTTGAGAAAAAGGTTGTCAAAGACCCTCGCCTCCGCCGTAAGGTTATACCGCTCCCACCTCTTGTTTATCGAGGCCGTGCTCTCGAGGCTCTCGAGATAACTCCGGTCATGGCCTTTCCGGTCTCTCGGAAAATCTATAAAATACTCGTCATCGCTTACCCTGTCGATATCCGCCTTCAGAACCATATCCCCGGCGAGGTATTCCCTGTGCATGGCTTTGAGTTCCCATCTGTTGCTCGCCGCGGAAAACGGCCTCAGAAAATTATCGGCGCGGCTTCTGAATTCCCTTACGCGGTCTATGTCGTTTTCGCCGAAGTGATAGAAGTAAAACTCGCCGTAACTCCCCTGAGTCCTGTAGTAGCGGTACTCAAGCCCCTGGCCCACGCCCCTTTTTGTCTCCACGTCGAGATAGAACGTCGCGTCGGCAGAGTCGGAGATTGCCCAGAAAAAGGCGTTGTCCATCTTGGAACCCCTCAAGTCCGAATATCCGAAACTTGGCATGAGGAGACCGGTCTGCCTCTTCCTTTTCGCGGGCGCCAGGAAGTAAGGGGTATATAAAAGTGGGACGTCCTTTATGTAAAAAAAGGCGTTCTGCGCCTTAAGATACCCCTCGGCCTCCAATTGCGAATATCCGGAGCGGAAACTCCACGCGGGGGGCGCGCCCTCGGGGCAGTCGCATGTGGTAAAGACGGAGTTATCGGCGTCGAATGTCTGGGGGCCGGTCTTCCTGACCACGTCCCCGTAGATGTATACGTTGCCGTCGGTGAAAAAAAGCCTCCCGGAAACGGCAACTGCCGTATCCTTGTTTATATCCACGGTAAGGGTGTTCGACTTGAGATAATTGCCCTGGGAGGCGTCGTTGACTTGAACCCCGCCCCATGCCGCCGCGGCCCCGGCCTTCATATCCAGAACCACCCTGTCCGCGGTCAGTGTTGTAGCGCCCTGAACAACAACGACGCTGCCTTCCGCATAATAGGTCTCTTCGTTCTTGTCGTAGGTTACGCTGTCGCCGGTTACCGTAACGGGCTCATCCTTTTTAAATAACCCCACGGTAGAGTCGCCGGCGGCGAAGGAGTTTACGCATCCAAGAAAAATATACAGGGAAAGGACCAAGACTGAAAAGGCTTGTCCGATTCTCCTCTTGAAAGAAGCCTCAGCCATAAATAGATAACTCTGCCCCTCTAAAAAAGGAAGTGAAACGCGGGAACTTCTTTAGGGAACCTCTGAAAAATTGTACTTCTGGGGGAATCTTCGGGCACCCACCCGAAGGGTGGGTCGGAAAGTTTCCCGCTTCCCGTTGCAATGCTTCGCAGCAACGGGAGCCCTGTCCCTCCAAAGACTTTTAGAGGTGGGCTGTGCCCACCAGAACTGAAAATTTTTGGAGAGAGTTTGAGAGAACCTTTTTATAAAAAGGTTCTCTCAAAATAATTTTTCAGAGGTTCCTTAAAGGGATGCCCCGCGCCGCCAACACTTTCAGCCCGGGAAAAACAATGATAAGGCCGCACAAAAGTTAACACAAGAGGACCGTTTTTACAACCTGATTCGGCGGCCTTGTCCTGACAGTCCCTAACCCCTCAAAGACCCCTCAAAAAATAACCCCGAGCCTCGCCCACCGTGAATATACTGCCGGTAACGCACACGCAATCTTTTTCAGACGCCTCTTCCATGGCTTTCTTGCAGCCGTCTTTCACCTTTTCCCTTATTATGACCCTGCCGGAAAACCCTATGAGGATTTCCTTCAAGCCCCGGGTTGTTGCGCTTCTCTTGTAATCCGGGCGGGTGAGTATCACGGTATGGGCCAGCGGAAGAAGGGCCGAGAATATGCCGGATATATCCTTATCGGCCATTATGCCGACAACGAGTATAAGCCTCCTGAAAGAGAGTTCTCCGAGGGCGTCTCTAAGCGCCGCCGCCCCCTCGGGGTTGTGCGCGCAGTCGAGGATGACCAAGGGATTTTTCCTTACGGTCTCGAACCTCCCCGGCCATACAACCCTTTTAAGCCCCCTTCTTACGGCGCCGTTGCCTATTGTGCAGCCCATGCGCTTAAGCGCCTCTATTGCCTTCAGCGCGCATGCGGCGTTCTTAAACTGATGCGGCCCCTTAAGGCCCACGAAGAGCCTTCCAATCCGCGCCCCATCTCCGTAATAATCAAAGGAACCTCCATCGGACGGTGAAAACCCGAAATCCCTTCCGCTCAGATACAAAACCGCCTTCTTTCTTCTCGCGGTTTCTTTTATGACGCTTATGGCCCGCGGGTCTTCAACGCCCGCAACGCATACCCCTTGAGCCTTTATAATGCCCGCCTTTTCAAACGCTATGTCCTTTATCGTTTCTCCGAGGTAACGGGTATGGTCAAGGCCAACACTTGTTATCACTGAAACGAGCGGGACCGCCGCATTTACCGCATCCCACCTTCCCCCCATCCCCACTTCAAGGACGGCCATGTCCACCGCCTTAGACCTGAAATGCTCGAATGCCATGGCCGTCGTGAACTCGAAAAAGGAAGGCGCAAGTGTGGGGGATGCTGGGTTCCCCGTTAGAAGAGACCGCACTACGGAGACAAGGCGGACGAGCTCTCTGTCCGTTATCTCGCATCCGTCCACCCTGATGCGCTCGTTGAACCTCGTTAGATGCGGGGACGTATAAAGCCCGACCCTGAGGCCAGATTCCTTCAGGATGGATGCTATCATCGAGGCGGTCGAACCTTTTCCGTTGGTGCCTCCGACGATGATGGACGGGTATGAGGCATGGGGACGATTGAGAAGCGCAACGAGACGCTCTATCCTCCGGAGTCCCGGCTTTATACCGAGCCCCTCCAGAGAAAAGAGGTAGTCGAGGGTGTTACCGCGGGAAGGCATCTTCCTCAAAAGCCCTACTGCCTTAAAAGTGTCAGGAGTCTTGAAAGGGTGGACTTTATCATCTTTCTATCCACTATCATGTCTATCAGCCCGTGCTCCATCAGGTACTCGGCCCTCTGGAACCCCTCGGGCAGTTTCTGCCTTATGGTCTCCTGAATGACCCTGGGGCCTGCAAACCCTATGAGGGCCCTCGGCTCCGCTATTATGACATCCCCGAGCATCGCAAAAGAGGCCGTAACGCCGCCGGTGGTCGGGTCCGTAAGGACCGTTATGTACGGGATACTCTCTTCTTTAAGCAGGGCTATGGCCGCGGAGGTCTTTGCCATCTGCAGCAGGGAGAATATCCCCTCCTGCATCCGTGCCCCCCCTGACGAGGTGAATACGATTACGGGGCATCTCTCCTTCTTCCCCTTTTCCAAAAGCCTCGTAATCTTTTCTCCAACAACACTCCCCATGCTTCCGCCCATGAAAGAGAACTCGAATACCGCCGCCATCGCCCTCTGCCCGGCTATCATCCCCTGCCCGGTGATAACCGCTTCGGAAGAGACGTTCTCGCTCCTTGCGGCCTTAAGCCTGTCTTTATATCTTTTCACGTCCTTGAAATCCAACACATCCACGGATTCGAGACGGCTGTCGAATTCCGAGAAAGTCCCTTCATCAAAAACGATGTCTATCCTCCTCCGGGCCGATATGCGGAAGTGGTAATCGCATTTTGGGCAGACGTCTAAGTTCCTCTCGACCTCTTTTTTGTATATTATCTCGTTACAGTGCTCGCACTTGACCCAGAGCCCGTGCGGGACTCTTATGGTCTTATCCTCGCGCCTTGTAAACAGGTCTTTTTTAAACCACACCATACGCCGCTCTACCGCCGGAATAAAGGTTTAGCCGGATATGCCCTTCAATATCCGTAAATCCCGCTCTGTCCTTACGCCATCGCCCTCTTAAGCCTTTCAACGAACCTCCCCGCCTTTTTTACAAGCATGGGAGAATGGATATTCTCCGCGATGATATTCACAATCGCGCTTCCCACCACCACGCCGTCGGCGTATCTGCTGACGGCGTTCACCTGCCCCGGGGCGGATATCCCGAACCCCACGCCTACCGGAAGGTCAGTAAACCCCTTTACCCTTTTTACCGCGGAAGACACCCTCGTTGCAAGTCTTTCCCTCGCCCCCGTAACCCCGGCCACACTCACATAGTAGATGAAGCCCGAGGCCCTGCCGCAGACGAGCCTTATCCTGTCAGCGCCGCTCGTGGGTGTCAGGAGGTATATGAGGGAAAGCCCCTGCCTTGAGAGTTCCCTCTCAAGAGCCCCGGATTCTTCGGGTGGAAGGTCCACGACCAAAACCCCCTCGGCCCCCGCGCCCTTCGCGTCCCTGACGAACCTCTCAATGCCGTAGACGAATATCGGATTGTAATAACCGAAAAGGACAATCGGTATGGCGCTTTTCTCCCTTATCTCCCTTACAAGGGCTAAAACGTCCTTGAGCGTTACGGAATTTTTCAATGCCCTCTCGCTCGAGGCCTGTATGGTGGGGCCGTCGGCCATGGGGTCTGAAAAGGGGATGCCGAGTTCGATTATGTCCGCGCCCCTTTTCTCAAATTCTAAAACGAGTTCCCTTGTAGAATCCATGGTCGGGTCTCCGGCGGTAATGAAAGTAATAAGGGCCTTCCCGCCCCTTTTCTTAAGTTCCTCAAACACCTCTCTCAGTCTGGACCTCTTATGGGGTTTCATATGCCGTATCCGAAGATTTTCGATACCGTTGCGAGGTCTTTATCTCCCCTGCCTGATAGATTCACGACTATAACCTTGCCTTTTCCGAGTTTCTTTGCGGCCTTGCATGCGTATGCGACCGCGTGTGAACTTTCGAGCGCGGGTATTATCCCCTCCGATATTGAGAGGGTCTTAAACGCATCAATCGCCTCGCGGTCCGTCACCGTCGTATATTCCACCCTTCCGGTATCGTGGAGATAGGAGTGCTCTGGCCCGACCCCCGGATAGTCGAGCCCGGCGGATATCGAATGAGTATCCTTTATCTGGCCGTATCTATCCTGCAGGAGATAACTTTTGCTTCCGTGCAGCACTCCGACGCTGCCCCTGCATATACTGGCCGCGTGCCTGCCCGTATTTATCCCGAGCCCCCCGGCCTCAACCCCGGTCATCCTGACCCTTTTATCTTTAAGGAACGGATAGAAAAGCCCCATCGCATTGCTCCCCCCCCCGACACACGCAACCAAAAGGTCAGGCAGCCTCCCCTCCAGGGATTTCATCTGCCTCCTTGCCTCTACGCCTATGACCGACTGGAAATCCCTCACCATCATGGGATAGGGGTGGGGGCCTGCGACACTTCCGATTATGTAGAAGGTATTGTAA
>JACRCB010000205.1 GCA_016219165.1 Deltaproteobacteria bacterium
CCCGCTTATTTTTGTCAATAAATTCATATGGTTTTTCGGTTAGGGTGGGGCAGCCACCTATAGTAACTGAAAATTTTTGAAGAGAGTTTGAGAGAAACTTTTTATAAAAAGTTTCTCTCAAAAGAATTAATCAGAGGTTCCCTAATTGATTCAGCCGCGTTTTTACCCGGAACCTAATCTTTTCCCCATCGCCTCGTTCATGGCCCCGGTTCTGTAACCGGCAAGGTCAACCGTTACATAGGTAAACCCGAATTCCTTGAATTTTTCAACCACGGAGCGCCGGAGGTCATCGTTCAGGAAGAGAGGGATGTTTCCCTCATCCACCTCGATGCGCGCAACGTCATTGTGGTATCTTACCCTTATCTGACGGAAGCCGAGTTCCTTGAGATACCCCTCGCACGCCTTTATCCTTTCGAGCCTTTCTTCGGTTATCCTCACACCGTAGGGGAATCTCGAAGAGAGGCATGCGAGGTTGGGTTTCTCCCATGTTTTGAGGGCCATTTCTTTACTCAATAACCTTATCTCCTTTTTTGTAAGGCACGCCTCTTCGAGCGGGCTTCTTACCCCTAATTCCTCTGCCGCGGCCTTTCCGGGGCGGTAGTCGTTTTTGTCGTCAGAGTTACTCCCGTCCAGAACGTATCTTATCCCGAGTTCCTTTGCCTTTCTAAGGCATATCTCAAAGAGTTCGTTTTTACAGTGGTAGCATCTCGTTTCCGGGTTTTCCGCAAAGCCGGGTATAAGGAGTTCATTCGAGTCAACAATGATATGCCCTGCCCCGAACTCCTTTGCGAGGGCCTTTGCCTCTTCGAGTTCGCTCTGAAGATATGTGGGGGAAGCGGCTGTCAGGGCGTATGCGTTTTTACCGAGTGTGTCCACCGCCACCTTTAAAAGGAAGGTCGAATCCACTCCGCCTGAAAACGCAATCAAAACCGAGCCCATATCCTCTAACAGCCTTCTCAGGGTTTCCAATTTTTCTCCGGCCCGCTCAAGTCCTTGCGGGTCTTCCATCACAATCGTCTTTTCCGTCAGCATACGCGCAGCCCCTCTATGGTTTTGTCATCGGCGGGGTTTAACACTGGGTTTAACACTGGGTTTGACACTGGGTTTGACACTGGGTTTAACAAGGGGTCTGAAACCCTGATCTCCGAGGTCTTCCCGTCGCGCGTTACCGCGATTGTGCCTTGGCCCACGGCGTCCGCTTTTTTGGAAGCGTACCTTAAGATAAGCCTTGCAGCCATTTCCACCTCCCCGTCATATGCCGGGCCTGAGATAAGCGCAACAGGTCCGGGGAAGGAAGGTTCAAGGACCGTATCCCCGTCCTGCGCCATATCTTTAAGCCCTTTATTCTCGCCCTCGTTCCTGCTCACGACAATCTTAACCCCGTTATACCTGAAGTGCCTTCCTATCTTAAGGGTATGGAGGTCTTTTGCCGTCACGTCCTTTTTATTGTCGAGGAGGTCTCTTACCTTTTTCGAAAAAATCTTGTCCGTAAGCAGACATCCGCCGGAGGGGCAGGGGTAGTCCTCTATGTTGAGTTCCCCGGCCAATTCAATCTGGGGCCTCCTTCCTCTGCCGGCCATATCGAGAAGCCTCTGCCTGTCCACGATGCCTGTTTTTTCAGGGATGGTGGGTTCGAGGTGCTTTGCGCAAAGCGGCCTTAAGATAAGCCCGGTAAGCCCGCTCTCCTTTTCTATGGTCATGAAGGTGTCCCTTCGCTGGCTCATGGGCCTCTGGCCCAGGACCTCGCCCGTTACCACAAACGAAGCCCCTATCTCCTCCATGTATTTTTTCGCGCGTTTGAACATGTAGACCCTGCAGTCCACGCACGGGTTTATCCCCTTTCCGTAACCGTGTCTGGGGTTTCTTACGACGTCTATGTAATCGAGCCCCTTCGCGATAACCTTTATGGGTATCCCGAATTTCACGGCAACCTCCCGGGCTTCGCTCCGGCAGCCGCCTCCCTTTTCTTCCTTGTGTTTGCCCCCCGAGTTGCAGGTGCAGAAGGCCGAGGTGAAGTTAAGGGCATGGACCTCGATTGCCTGGTCGAGGATGAGTTTTACGGCGAGTGTGGAATCGAGCCCTCCTGAAAGGAGGGCGACGGCCTTGACCATTTTTTTAAGCCTCCGGTAGTGCCTGCGGCGGAATCTTAAGGTTTTTAAAGGGGGGAGACTTTGCCGGAATAAGTCCGGAAGAAGTCTACGGAAAGTTCCCCCCTGAAAGAACTTGTAATTTTTTCAAATGATATTATACTTTGAAGGGCCGGGAAATGCAAAATTTTAATCGGGTGCCCGCCGCAATCCCGCCCAGCACCACTTTGGACACGTTGGCTTTGAACGGAATGCTCGCCGCAATCCCGCCTCTTTAGAGGCGGGTCAAGGCGGGCTATACAAATGACAATGTCCTCACCGTCGAAGAATCTCCGCCATTTATGGCGGAGTTCTTCAAATACTACCACAAGGGCTTCTTTTTTACAATCCGGAAAAACGCGGTAATACAAACGCAATAATTA
>JACRCB010000203.1 GCA_016219165.1 Deltaproteobacteria bacterium
GGAAGAAGGGGAACCCTTGCGGAGAAGCGAAGGCGCGGGACCGCGAAAAAATTCCCGCTACTTCCTTTTAGCCGCCCTCTTTTTACCCTTCTTGCCCCTTTCGAGTATTTCCTTCAGAACGGCCTTGACGAACTCCCTGAAAAGGGGGTGCGGGGATACGGGACGGCTTTTGAATTCAGGATGGAACTGGCACCCGAGAAACCACGGATGCCCGGGGTACTCCATTATCTCAACGAGCCCGCCGTCGGGAGAAAGGCCTGAGAAAAGAACCCCGGCCCCCTCGAGCGCCTCCCTCCACTTGTTGTTCACCTCGTAGCGGTGGCGGTGTCTTTCGGATATTTCGTTGTGGGAGTATGCCCTGTGGGCGAGGCTTCCCTTCTTCAATACGCACGGGTATGCGCCGAGCCTCATCGTCCCCCCTTTTTTCTCTACCGTCTTCTGCTCTTCCATAAGATGAACGACGGGATAAGGGGATTCCGGGTCGAACTCCGAGGAGTTCGCGCGGGAAAGCCCGGCGACGTCTCTCGCTATCTCCACAACGGACAGCTGCATTCCGAGGCATATGCCGAAAAAGGGCTTCCCCCCCTCCCTCGCGTAACGGACCGCGCTTATCTTACCCTCTATGCCGCGGCTTCCGAACCCTCCGGGGACAAGCACCCCGTCGACGTCCGCAAGGAGGGCCGCGGCCCCGCGTCTTTCCACCTCCTCCGAGTCTATGTGCTTCAAATTCACCCTGCAGTTCGCCGCAAGGCCGCCGTGGGTAAGTGATTCGTGCAGACTCTTGTAGGAGTCCTGGAGATGGACGTACTTTCCGACAATGCCTATCGTAACGTCGTTTTTAAGGCCGTGGGTCTTCTTTACTATCCTCTCCCATTCGTCGAGTTTGGGAGTACGCGTCCAGACGTTAAGAATCTTCAGTATCTTCTCATCAAGCCCCTCGCGGTGGAACATGAGGGGGACCCCGTATACGCAGTCCACATCGGTTGCCGATATGACCGCATCCTTCTCGACGTTGCAGAAAAGGGCGACCTTCGCTTTAAGTTCGGGATTGATGGGCCTGTCGCTTCTGCAGATTAAGACATCCGGCTGTATGCCTATCTCCCGCAGTTTGTTGACGCTGTGCTGGGTGGGCTTTGTCTTTAACTCCCCCGCGGTCGCTATATAGGGAAGGAGCGTTAAGTGCACGTATACGACGTTCTCCCTGCCGAGGTCGAACCTCAGCTGCCTTATGGCCTCCAGAAAAGGGAGGCTCTCTATATCCCCTACCGTCCCCCCTATCTCGACTATCGAGATATCCACTTCGTTTGCGAGGCCGAGCACCCTGCCCTTTATCTCGTCCGTCACATGGGGGACCACCTGCACCGTTGCGCCGAGGTAATCCCCCATTCTTTCTTTGGTTATTATGGAATCGTATATCTGGCCGGTCGTGTAGTTATTCCTCTTTGTCATCCGGGCGGCGGTAAACCTCTCGTAATGGCCGAGGTCGAGGTCAGTCTCCGCGCCGTCGTCGGTTACGTAAACCTCTCCGTGCTGAAAGGGGCTCATGGTGCCGGGGTCGACGTTTATGTAGGGGTCGAACTTCTGAAGCGTTATCGTAAGCCCCCTCGATTCAAGGAGCGCGCCGATGCTTGCGCTCGCAATGCCCTTGCCCAGAGAAGACACCACCCCGCCGGTTACGAAGATGAATTTCGTCTTAAGATGCTTTTTAGCCTCGGCCATTTAACCTTCCCACGCCATCCCCCGCACCCTTTCAAGGTCCTCCGGGGTGTCCACGGAGACCGGGTTATAGGCGGTAAAAACGGTCTTTATCTTAAATCCGTTCTCAAGCGCCCTCAATTGCTCAAGCCCCTCGGCCTTCTCAAGCGGGGACCGGGGCAATGCCGCGAGTTGAAATAGCATCGCCCTGCGGAACGCATAAAGGCCTATGTGCTTGAATGCAACCGTAATGGGGCCTCCCTTCAGATAGGGAATAGGACTTCTGGAGAAATAAAGGGCAAAGCCGTTTATATCGGTCACTACCTTTACCACGTTCGGGTCGGACATGTCCGAGGGGTCTTTTATGCCGGTCATGGGGGTGGACATATGGGTGGACATGGAGGTGGACATCGAGGCGCACGGGTCCGCAAGCGCCCTGATGCAATCATCTATTATAGAAGGCTCTATAAGGGGCTCGTCGCCCTGAACATTCACCACTATATCTGGCGGCGCCACACCGTCCGGGATATTTCTTGCGGCCTTTGCCACCCTCTCCGTCCCGGTCGCGCACTCCCCGGTAAGCACTGCCTTCCCCCCGAATCCCCAAACGGCCTTCACTATCCTCTCGTCGTCCGTCGCCACAATAACGTCCGAAACCAAGGAGGCCCTTCTCACCCGCTCGTAGACCCGCTCTATCATGGACTTCCCTCTGATGTCCTTAAGGGGTTTTCCGGGAAGACGGGCCGATGCGAACCTGGCCGGGATAAACGCAACAGATTTCATTCCGAGTCAATATATCAAATCCACCACCCATGTCAAGACGCGAGAAGCCCTGACCTTTTTTACCTTAGCATTTGACACACAAAGGATATTTACGTTAAACTAAAGCGGAGTTGCCTTTAAAAA
>JACRCB010000201.1 GCA_016219165.1 Deltaproteobacteria bacterium
CAGGCCGGCAGTTAGTTTGTAAGCGCGGACATGGGCCGAGGCCCTCTTTCTTGACGAAATCATGAAGGGGGCGGTCCTTCTGGGTTTATATACGCGGGGGCAAAGCCCCGCCCTGTGACTTAAGGGGGGAGAATGGCGAAATTCGCATATGTGGGAAAGACCCTCGGGGGGCAGGCCGCAAGGGGAGAGATAGAGGCCCTGAATATTACACAGGCTACCGCGGCCTTGAGGCGTCAGCAGATTGTGCCGTCTTCCATAAACGAAAAGAAGACGGGGCTCGCCTCCTTAAGCGAGATAAAGATACCGGGCCTCGGGCAGAGGGTAAAGACAAAAGAAATCGTCATATTCACCCGCCAGTTCGCCACGATGATAGACGCCGGGCTTCCCCTCGTCCAGTGCCTCGATATCCTCTCAAGCCAGCAGGAAAACAAGATGTTCAAAAAGGTGTTGACGGATGTAAAGTCGAGTGTCGAAGGGGGCTCCACATTCGCCGACGCCCTTAAGAAACACCCGAAGGTCTTTGACGACCTTTTCGTGAACCTCGTCGCCGCGGGCGAGGTCGGGGGCATACTCGATACGATACTTAACAGGCTTTCCTCATTCCTGGAAAAGGCCGACAAACTCAAGGGCAAGATAAAAGGGGCCATGACCTACCCGGCCGCCGTCATCATCATCGCCGCACTCGTCGTGAGCGGGTTGCTGTTGTGGGTCGTCCCCATATTCGAGGGCATGTTTTCGGGTTTTGGAAAGGCGCTTCCGCTTCCGACCCAGATAGTCGTAAACTTAAGTAAATTCCTCCAGCACTGGTGGTACATAATCATAGGCGCCCTTGTCGGCGCCGGGATAGGGCTTACGCGGTTTTACAGGACCGGGAGGGGAAGGAGACTTATGGACGCGTTTTTCCTTAAACTCCCTGTCTTCGGGGACCTTTTAAGGAAGACCGCCGTGGCGAGGTTTACCCGCACCCTCGGCACCATGCTCTCAAGCGGGGTGCCAATACTCGAGGCCCTTGAGATAGTGGCGAAGACGGCGGGCAACGTCGTGATTGAGGAGGCCGTCATGAAGGCCAGGACGTCTTTAAGCGAAGGCAAAACCCTGTCGGAACCCCTGGCCGAGACAAAGGTCTTCCCCGGCATGGTGACGCAGATGATTACCGTGGGGGAGACCACCGGGGCGATGGATACCATGCTGAGTAAAATTGCGGACTTCTATGAAGACGAGGTCGACGCCGCGGTCGAATCACTCACTTCCCTGATAGAGCCGCTTCTTATGGCCTTCCTGGGTGTGGTTGTCGGCGGCCTCGTTATAGCGCTGTATCTGCCGATATTCCAGCTCGCCGGCGCCATCGCCGGATAACCGTGATGAACCGGACTCAAACGCCAAACCCGCTCAGAAGTAAACTCCTTGCCCTTATGGTTTTAAGGGTTGTTCTGGCGCTTGCATTCCTCGGCGTTGTCGTATGGTTCCAGTTAAAGTCGAATTTCTTCACGACCCTGTCCTTCTACCCCATCCATGCGATAGTCGCAGCCGTCGGCTTACTTACGATATTCTACGCGGCAATACTCAAGCGGGTTAAAAACCTCGAACTTTTCATCTACACGCAGGTGGCCGTTGACATAGCCCTCATTACCGCCACCGTTTACGTCACAGGCGGGGTGGTGAGCTACCTGCCGGTTCTTTACTTCATTTCAGTGCTGGGCAGTTCCGTGCTCTTAAACAGAAGCGCCTGCTATTATGCGGCATCCGTGTCTTCCATAGCATACGGGGCATTGATGTATCTGGATTTCAACCGCCTCCTGCCCCAGCGATACAAGGTCTTCTCTTCGCCCGTAACCCCGGGATGGGAAGACGTCGTCACCACCATTTCCGTAAACGTGCTCGGCCTTTTTACGGTCGCATATCTCGTGGGGTATCTCGCGGAGAAGGCCGCGAAGATGGAGAGGCAACTTAAAGAAAAGGGTATCGACCTCGACAGGCTCGAAAACCTGAACAGGCTCATAGTCGATAACATCCCTACCGGCATTATGACCCTCGATGAGACAGGGAGGATAACCTCTTTCAACAGGGCGGCTTCTAACATCACGGGCTATTCTTTAAGGGACGTATACTACAAGGGGGTGGAGGCGGTATCCGCGGGTTTTATCGATGTCATCGAAGGTATCAAGGTGGGCGGCAGCGTCAGGGGAGAATTGGAGGTAAAGAAAAAAGACGGGGCAGGGGTTTCTCTCGGTTTTACAATCTCGCCGGGCCGGGGCGGGGAGATAACGCACATCGTTATCTTCCAGGATTTAACGCTTTTAAAGGACATGGAGGAGCAATTGAGGCGGGACGACAGATTGAAGGCGCTCGGGGAGCTTTCCGCCTCCATCGCCCACGAGATCCGCAACCCCCTTGCCTCGCTTTCCGGCTCAATACAGGTCTTAAGCCGGGAACTTAAGTTACGGGGCGACAAAAGGCATCTCATGGAGATAGTCTTGAGGGAGAGCGAAAGGCTTAATTCGCTCATAACCGATTTCCTTCTTTTCGCAAAACCCGCTACCAAGGAGAAAGAGATGTTCGACGTTACGGAGGTGATACGCGAGACCCTCGGGGTCTTTAAAAACAGCCCCCGTGTGGCGGCTATCTCCATCGAAGACCATCTCGAAGACCACCTTCTTATCGAGGGCGACCGGCGCCAGATATCCCAGGTCTTCTGGAACCTTTTTCTGAATGCCGCGAATGCCATGCCCGGCGGAGGAAGGCTTACGACAAGTTCGAAGACAAAGGACTCTCCCGACGGGATAGAGATAAGGGGAGGACATCGCGGCGGGGGCCTTTTTGCGGAAGTTATGGTAACGGACAGCGGAGAGGGCATAAATCCCGGGAATCTATCAAAGGTATTCGACCCGTTTTTTTCCACGCGTGAGGGCGGCACGGGTATGGGGCTCTCCATCGTGTACAGGATAATAGTGAGCCACGGGGGGACGATATACGTGAGCAGCATCCCCGGCCATGGGACGACGTTTAAGATACTCCTGCCGCTTGCCCGCATGGGTGAAGCGACTTAAAGCAGCCACGAGGGCCTTCATATGCCGCGGTACAAGATAATGATAGTCGATGACGAAAAGAGCATGAGGGAGTTCCTCGACATCATGCTGAAAAAGGAGGGGTACGATACCGTAACCTTCCCTTCGCCGCAGTCCGCAATCGAACACTTCAGGCAAAACCCATGCGACCTTGTGATAACAGATTTAAAGATGCCCGGAGGCATGGGGGGGGTGGATTTTTTGAAGGCGCTTAAGGAGTTAAGCGCGGATGTCGTCGTCGTAATGATTACCGCTTACGCCTCGGTCGACAGCGCGGTCGAGGCCATGAAGGCCGGGGCATACGATTATTTCACCAAACCCTTCAATGTGGAAGAGATAAAGATGCACATAAAGAGGGCGATCGAACATAAGAGTCTGGAAAGGGAGAATATTCTTCTTAAGAAGAACCTGAAGATAATGTCCGGGTTTTCCAACATAATCGGAACGAGCCGCAAGATGACGGAGTTATACGGACTTATCATGAGTGTAGCCCCTACGAAGACAAACATCCTCATCGCCGGGGAGAGCGGCACCGGCAAGGAACTGGTTGCCAGGGCGATCCATCGCGAGAGCACGAGGAAAGAAAGGCCGTTTGTCACCGTCAACTGCGGGGCGATCCCCGAAAGCTTGCTGGAGAGCGAGCTGTTCGGCCATGTGAGGGGGGCATTTACCGGGGCCGTAAGCGACAAGACCGGGCTGGCGGAGTTGTCCGAAGGGGGAACGCTTTTCCTGGACGAGATTACCGAACTACCGCTCAATCTTCAGGTCAAACTCTTAAGATTCATTCAGGAGAGGAGTTTCAGAAAGGTTGGAGGGACCGCGGACATACCGGTCGATATAAGGCTGATAGCCGCGGCCAACAAGGATATAGAGGAGGAGGTCAGATGTAATAGATTCAGGGAGGACCTTTTCTACAGGCTCAACGTCATAAGGATAGATATTCCGCCTCTGAGGGAGAGAAAAGAGGATATCCCAAAGATTGCGAGGTATTTTGTCCAGAAATACAATAAAGAATTCGGAAAGGATATAAAGGGGATATCCGAGGAGGCGATGGCGCTCCTTATGGACTATGATTATTCTGGCAACGTAAGGGAACTGGAGAACGCCATAGAAAGGGCATTCGCCCTGGAGCCGAGAGACCATATATCAGCCGTGAGCCTCCCTCCGGCCATAAGGGATTACAGGAGAAGGGATGAATACGGCCTTCCCGCGTCTTCGGCCGGAGGTTCGGCGTCCGTAAGGCTTAAGGACCCTGAAGAAATGGGTGTGCCGCCGGACGGTATAGACCTCGAAAAGACCGTCTCTGAAATCGAGAAGAACCTCATAAGGGATGCCTTGAAAAAGGCGGGAGGCGTTAAGAAAGAGGCGGCGAAACTTCTCGGAATAAGTTTCAGGTCCATCAGGTACAAGTTAAACAAATATGAGTAGTGTTGGACGCGGACCTTTCTTCCCCGGCGGATTCCATGGGGAATCCCTTGCATCCCTTATCCCGGGCGAAGAGAGGGAAGTCACCCCGGGAAAGGAGAGGTCTTTCTTACAGGCATGCCCTCCTCGAAACGGCAGTTTTAACGTCTTTTGAAACTTTTAGCCCTTGTTCGCCCGCATTATATGAAGGCTTTTGCAGGAAGAGGAATCCCGCGTTGCCTGGATTTTAGCCGGAGGGGCCGCCCCCGAAAGATTTTTTTACGAGCATGAGGGACCCGTTTCCCTTAAACCTTATCGGGATGACATGTTTATGAGAGAAGAGCGGCTGCTGACCGGGAATAATCCTCATACGAAAAGACCAATCGAGCCGCTGCTTTTAGGTGTCCTCGCCGTACTTCTTTTCCTTTCCGCATTCCAGAAGCAGAGGTGGGACTCCGACATATTCTGGGCGTTGAAGAGCGGGGAGTGGATATTCAAGAATCTTTCCATCCCGAGGACCGACCCCTTCTCCTATACGTTCTACGGAAGCGAGTGGATAGATTTCACATGGGGTTTCCAGGTTCTGGCGCACCTTTTCTACACCTATCTCTGGGGCTGGTGGGGGGTTTTCCTCCTTCAACTCGCCGTAACGCTTCTCACATTTTTTTTCATCCACCGTAATCTCAGGCTCCTTACAAAAGATAGGGGCTGGCTTACGATATGCCTTCTTTATCTTGCCTTTGCGATATCGTACGGGAGATTTTTCATAAGGCCGCATCTTTTCTCCTACCTCTTTATTTCCATCTACCTCTTTATTCTAAACTCCCGGGAAAAAACCCCCGGGTCATGGCATATCTTCCTCCTTTTACCGCTTCAGGTCCTGTGGGTGAACATCCATTCGAGTTTCATCCTCGGTATATTCATAATAGCGGCATATGCGTTGAGTGACTTAATCCCCTGGGCCGCGGGAAAAGGGCTTCAATCGGGGTCGTCCCGGGAAGTGAAGGTCCTTCTCTCGCTGTCCTTTCTTCTTCCGGCCGTCTCTTTTATAAACCCGTACGGATGGAAACTCGCGGTGTTCCCGTTTGTCCATACGACCGGGGAGAACGCGGAGGCGCTTAAACATATCGCGGAGTGGTCCGGGCTCGGGGTGAAAGACCTCCTTCTTCATCTCTACCCCATCCCGATAGATTTCTTCGCCTTCAAGGTCGTTTTCTTTGCGGCCGGGGCCTTGTTGATAGCGAATCTTAAGACGTCCGGGGCAAAGGTGCTGATAAAGGGACTGCTCCTCTGGGCCGTCCCCTTTTATATGGCCGTAACCCACGCCCGCTTTATTATCCTTTATGCCTTTTTTGCGGTGCCTGTTCTATCTGAACTATCGGGCGATTATCTATCGGGCGGGGGAAAAAGGGAGCGGGGCTTAAGGCTTGCCGCAACGCTTTTAAGCGTTTTCATCGCAACCATCCTCGTCTGGGATTTTTCTTTCGCAAAAAAGATTGACGACTTCGGGGCCGGTATTAAAAAGGGCGTATATCCCGAGGGCACCGTGAGTTTCATCAAGAACGAGGGTGTTAAGGGCAACATCTACAACGAATACGTCTTCGGAGGGTATCTGATATATAACGGCATCAAGGTCTTTATCGATGGGAGGACGCCAACGGTTTATTCGCCTTATTTCTTCTGGACAACGCTTGTTTCCGACGCCGGCGGGAGGTGGGACAGGCTCGTTGGGGAGCACGGCATAAATATGATGCTCTTGAAGATAACGGACGATAACTGCCAGAAATTCTGGGACGATAAGGGCTGGATTCCGGTTATATTCGACGACGTATCCGTCTTGTACCTTAAGAAATTGGAGGCCTTCGAGCGGATAATATCGAAGCGTGGGCTTAAAGACCTGAACCCGTGCGCGAAAGACCCCAAGTATGAACTCCCCGGCGACAGCGTAAAACTCAAGGCGATTAGAGAGGAATTGAAGGCGGTCGTCAGTTACTTTTCGGACGCCGGCCTCGGGGATAGGATTTCGAGGCCGCACAGGCTCCTTGGGCTTGCGGATACGGGTCTTGGCAAAGACTACCTTAATGAGGCGGAATCGGAACTTAAAAAAGCCGTTGAGATAGACCCCAGCCCGTATACGTTTTATGACCTTGGGCTTGTCATGGGTAAACTTAAAAGGTCAGACGACGCCCTCGCCGCGTTTAAAAGGGCGGGAGGAGGGTTCGACAAGGGATACCTCGGCGCGGGCCTTGTATACTACGATATGAAAGATTATAAGACGAGCATTACATATCTCGAAAAATACGTGGCGGCCTCGGGAGTAAAGAGCGAGGCGGTTGCATATGGGCGGCTCGGGCTTGCGTGTTTCAAAAGCGGCGCAATCGATTGCGCCGTCAGGAATCTGAAGAAAGCGGCGTTTACAACGGACGACGCAAAGGAATTGGCCGAAATCTACTACAACCTCGGGAATTCATTGCTCGAAAGGGGAGATTACAAAGAGGCGGCATTTTTTTACTCGAGGCTCCTTGAAAAAGAGCCTCAATACGTCGATGTATTGAAATCCCTCCTCGAGGATTTTAAAAGAAGGGGGAGGCCGGATGAGGCCGGGGCCATAGCGGGTGCGCTCGGCAAAAGGATATGACAAAATTTGTCAGTATATGACAAAAAATGTCGAATTGCTAACTTTTGTTACCCGGCTTAAAGTATAACCTATTGATTTTTATACGTATTGTAATATGGCACATACATTGCATATATAATAGTATAACAACGATAGTAGACAGCGTAGAATGCAACTTAACGTAATCTAATGAAAGGAGGTTCGAAAATGTTAATCGACAAGGTGGAAATCAAGAAAGGGGAAGAGGGTTTTACCCTCGTGGAGTTGCTTATAGTCGTGGCTATCATCGCGATACTTGCGGCCATAGCCATACCTCAATTCACAAAGTACAGGCTGAGGGCCTACAAGAGCGAGATCGATAGCGATGCAAAGAATATCTACACGGCCGCGCAGGCATACCTCACGGATTTCCCTTCAGCGACGGTTGACAGTCTTGCCAAGCTGAAAGCCGGCGGGTATCAGAATTCCCAGAATGTCTCGTTCATCAGCGGCACCATGACAATGACTACCGGAACGAACGTGAAGATATACTCTACCGCACTCAACTCGGCCGCAAAAGACAACAACGCCGTCATCTTCGCCAACGGGAAGATCAACAGCGCAAACCAGCCGTAATTGCGCGGCGTAGGAACGAAGACAGGAAAAAGGGGGCTTACCAAAGCCCCCTTTTTTTATCCGTGAGAGAAACTTTCTCCGGTACCCGTCATGGGTTCATCCGGTGCCGCCGCCCATCCGCGGGCAACCCATCCGCGAGGCCTGCCCTGAACTTGTTTCAGGGGTGGGTCCGGGGGGATTAAATTTACCCTTCTTTGTTCATCCGTGCCCTGTCTTTTTATTGGTGTTTTTTAGAGACATCCATTGGTCCCCACATCCATCATTTTTCCTCTTGAAAGACGCCGGATATTATGGTAATAATGCATGATTATATCACACACGCGCCTTTTTAAGACCTTACGGTGTCCAGCACCACTTTTGACACGTTGGCTTTGAATGTTATAGAGAAAGTCCTGTCAAAAGTGGTGCCGGGTTGCGGTCTTCCACGGGCGCGGAGGGAAAAAAACCGGAAGAGGAGGCAGTAAATGGGTTACCTTACAATGAAACAACTGCTTGAGACTGGGGTGCACTTCGGCCACCAGACCAAGAGGTGGAACCCGAAGATGAAGCAGTATATCTTCGGGGCGAGAAACGGCATATACATAATCGACCTTCAGCAGACGGTTAAGATGTTCAAAACGGCCCACGATTTTGTAAAGGGCGTAACCGTGAAGGGCAAGAAGGTGCTCTTTGTAGGCACCAAAAAGCAGGCGCACAACTCGATTGAGCAGGCCGCAAAAAAATGCGGGACGGATTTTGTGAATCAGAGGTGGATAGGCGGGCTCCTCACCAACTTCTCAACCGTGAAGAAGGGCATAGACAGGTTGAATAACCTCGATAGTATGGTAAAGACCCACGGCGACCCGGCAATCTCGGGGTTGACGAAGAAGGAGTTGCTGATGCTCGAAAAGGAGAGGCTGAGGCTTGAGAAAAGCCTCGGTGGAATACGCGCCATGGCAGGGCTGCCCGGGGCCATCTTTGTCATCGATTCCAAAAAGGAGACGATAGCGATAAAAGAGGCCCGGAGGCTCGGCATACCGGTCGTCGCCGTTGTCGACACGAACTGCGACCCCGACGAGATAGACTACGTAATACCCGGCAACGATGACGCGATAAGGGCGATAGAACTTTTTGCAAACGCCATGGCGGACGCCTGCATGGAAGGCAGAATTGCCTACGAGCAGAATCTTCAGGCCAATGCAAAAGCGGCCGAAAAGAAAGAGGAGATGCCGTCCATCGGGAAGCCCGCGGAGCCCGAGAGTCTAAAGGGATTGGAAGAGGAAGCGGAAGAGGAAGCGAAAACGGAGCCGGCACAGGGCTGATTAATGGCCGCGCCCAGCACCACTTTGGACAGGGTTTCTTCCATAACATTCAAAACCAGCGTGTCCAAAGCGGTGCTGGGCGGGATATCCGGCTCATAACGATAGACGGAGGCTTGTTGTAAACGATGGAGATTACAGCGCAGAGCGTTAAAGAGCTCAGGGATAAGACCGGCGCCGGCATGATGGACTGTAAAAAGGCCCTCGCCGAGTGCATGGGAGATTGCGAAAAGGCGGCGGCATATCTGAGGGAGAAAGGGCTCGCCACGGCCAGGAAAAAGGCCGGAAGGACGACACGCGAAGGGCTTGTAACCTCATACATACACGGCGGGGGAAAGGTGGGGGTGCTCGTAGAGACGAACTGCGAAACCGATTTTGTCGCAAAGACCACGGATTTCCAGAATCTTACTAAAGATGTCGCCATGCATATAGCCGCAATGAACCCCCTCTATGTAAGAAGGGAGGATGTCCCGTCCGGGGTCGTAGAAAAAGAGAAGGGTATATTCAGGGCGCAGGTGGGAAATAAGCCCCCCTCCGTGATGGAAAAGGTAATCGAGGGCAAGATTGAAAAATTCTTTAAAGAGACCTGCCTCCTTGACCAGGAGTTCGTGAAGAACCCGGATATGACGGTCGGGGATTTGATAAGGGAGACGGTGTCAAAACTCGGCGAGAACATACAGGTTGGGCGCTTTGCCCGCTTCAAGGTCGGTGAGGGGGCGGAGAAGGCTGAAGAGAAAGGATAGCATTGAAGAACTCCGCCCCCGTATCAAGTACGGGGCAGGCATAAATGGCGGAGAGACCCATCACCACTTTGGACAGGGCTTCCTCCATAACATTCAAAGCCAATGTGTCCAAAGTGGTGCTGGGCGGGCATTCCGTTCGTAATTATGAGCGATAAGGCCATCGTACCCAGATACAAAAGGATAATGCTTAAACTCTCAGGCGAGGTCTTGATGGGGGAACTTCCCTATGGGGTAGACCCGCTCACTATCGATTCCATCGCCTCCGAGATAAAAGACGTGGCGGATATGGGGGTTCAGGCCGCAATCGTTATAGGGGGCGGCAATATCTTCAGGGGCATTGAGGCAAGTTCAAGGGGCATGGACAGGGCGACCGCGGATTATATAGGGATGCTGGCCACGGTTTTGAACGCCCTGGCCCTTCAGGACGCGCTCGAGAAAAAGGGGGTGTTTACAAGGGTGATATCCGCAATAGAGATGAAGGAACTCGCCGAACCCTACATAAGGAGAAGGGCGGTGAGGCACCTTGAAAAAGGCAGGGTCGTCATATTCGCCGCGGGCACCGGCAATCCCTATTTCACCACCGACACGGCGGCTTCGCTCAGGGCGATGGAGATACATGCCGAGGTGATACTTAAGGGGACGAAGGTCGACGGCGTATACGACCGCGACCCCGTGAAAGAGCCGGGGGCGAAAAAATACGACGAACTTACATATATCGACCTCCTTAAAAAGGGGCTTAAGGTGATGGACGCTACCGCCGTGTCGCTTTGCATGGATAACGCCCTCCCAATAATAGTCTTTAAGGTGAGGGAGAGGGGGAATATAGTGAGGATATTGAAAGGCGCGTTGGTGGGTACTATAGTAAGGGCATAGCCGGCCTTTGCGGTTGGAAAAGGGAATACAGTCTATGGGTATAAAAGAGATATACGACGAGGCGACGAGGAAGATGGAGAATGCGATAAAGGTCTTCCAGAACGAGCTCAATAGACTCAGGACAGGCCGCGCCTCGCTTACGCTCCTTGAGGGGGTAAAGGTCGATTATTACGGCACGCCGACCCCGGTAAATCAGGTCGCGTCTTTATCCGTTCCGGAGGCCAGGCTCATAGTCGTTCAGCCGTGGGACGTCTCCCAGATAGCCGCCATAGAGAAGGCGATACTCTCTTCTGACCTCGGCCTTACCCCCACAAACGACGGCAAGGTGATACGCATACAGGTGCCGCAGTTGACCGAGGAGAGGAGAAAGGAACTTACAAAACTCGCAAGGAAGTATACCGAGGAGGGGAGGGTCGCCGTAAGGAACTTGAGACGGGACGCCAATGAGGCCCTTAAGAAACTCGAAAAAGACAAGACGATATCGCAGGATGAACATAAAAAGGCGCAGACCCATATCCAGGATATAACGGATAAAGAGATAAAACGCGTCGACGGAATACTTTCTATGAAAGAAAAAGAGATTATGGAGGTCTGACCCGGCGCCACCTCTATAACATTCAAGACTTTTGTGTCCAGAGTGGTGCCTGGCGTGAAAGATTTTAACGGAAGATTCCCCGGGAAGGGAAGTTTGAGATAAAAAATTATGGAAAAAATCCATCCGGACAAACTCCCCCAGCATATTGCGATAATAATGGACGGTAACGGCCGGTGGGCGGAGAAAAAACGCCTTTCGAGGGTTAACGGCCACCGCAAGGGCATAGAAGCGGCGAAGGATATTGTAAGGTCCGCGAGGGAATTCGGGATAAGGTATCTTACCCTGTATGTCTTTTCAAAAGAGAACTGGAACCGTCCCGCGGCCGAGGTCGCCATCCTCATGGATTTTCTGAAGAGGCACTTGAGAAGCGAGGCCCCGGACATGGTGAAAAACAACATCAGGTTCAGGGCGGTCGGCGCCATTTCGGACCTGCCGCATGGTGTCAGGGCCGTGGTGCGGGAGGTCGAGGAGAAAACGAAAGGCAACGACGGGATGTTTCTTCAACTCGCAATAAGTTACAGCGGAAGGTCCGAACTGGCGGATGCCTGCAAAAAGATGGCAGCCCTCGCGGTCGAGGGCAATCTCTCGCCGGACGACATAGACGAGGAGACCGTCGAGGGTTTCCTCTATACCGCGGGCATGCCGGACCCCGACCTCCTCATAAGGACGAGCGGGGAGAGGAGGCTCTCGAACTTCCTTCTCTGGCAGATGGCATACACCGAACTCTATACGACAGATGTCCTCTGGCCGGATTTTACAAGGGAAGACCTCTCGGCGGCGATAAGGGATTTCCAGGCCAGGGAGCGCAGGTTCGGACTCACAAGAGACCAACTGGCCGGGGTCGCGGGGTAGAATCTATAATCTTGTGGAGGAAAAATCTGAAGAGGTTTCTTTCCGGCCTTTTTTTAATCCCTTTATCGGTTATCATAGCCCTCTATACATCCGCATTCTGGTTGACCTTTACGGTCTCCCTCATTATCATCGCCGCCCTTAAAGAGTTCACCGACATTACGCCGAGACAAGGGGGGAGGGGTTTGGATATCGCATCCGTGGCGGCGGGAGCAGGGCTTCCGTTTTTCTTCTACGCCGGCCGGCCCGAGTGGGTAATGCCTTATCTTGTGTGCGCGGTCTTCCTGTTTTTCGCAAGCAGGGTGTTTTC
>JACRCB010000202.1 GCA_016219165.1 Deltaproteobacteria bacterium
AAAAAGGTCCTGGTCGTGGAAGACGGCCCCACCCTCACCCACGGCGGGATGACCTTCGGCGCGGGCATAATCGCGGCAAGGTCTTCAGGCGCCATAACGGTAAACCCCGGCCCCTATGCGCTCGGAAGCATAAAAGCGGCCCTCGAAAAATATCCACGCCTCGAAAACCTCCTTCCGGCCATGGGGTATGGAAAAACCCAGATAAAGGAACTCGAAGATACGATAAATTCAACCCCGGCGGACTACGTCCTCGTTGCAACCCCGATAGACCTTGGGAAAATACTTAAGATAAATAAACCGGCGAAAAGGGTGAGATACGGGATAAAGGATGTAAAATCGCCGGGGCTTAAAGAGGTAGTGGAGAAATTCCTTAAAAAATATCCTTAACTACATCATACAACATAGTGAAACTTCTAACTTTTTTAGCCAGAAGATATATCGCTGGTAAGACGCGGGCCGACGCAATAAGGGTTGCGAAAAGGCTCAACCGCGAGGGTTTGCTCGCCACCATAGATAACGTCGGGGAGAATGTAACCAACTCGACGGAATCGAGGAAGGGCGTCGAGGAATACGCAGACCTTCTGGAGGATATCAGCGGGGAAGGGGTGGATTCAACCATATCGGTCAAACTCACGCACCTCGGACTCGACATATCGGATGAACTGGCAATGGAGAACATGGAGATGGTTTTAGAGAAAGCCGCGTGGTTTGGAAACTCCGTAAGGATAGACATGGAGGGTTCGAAATATACGAAGAGGACCCTCGAAATCTTCACCGGACTCGCGGAAAGGTTCCCGGACGCGGGCATTGCGGTACAGAGTTGTCTCAGAAGGAGTGCGGCGGATGTGAAACTCCTCATAGAGGCCGGGAGAAGCGTGAGGCTTGTGAAAGGCGCGTACAAAGAGCCTACGGACATAGCCTTTGAGAAGAAGGCCGACGTTGACGGAAACTTCTCCGTTCTCATGAAGGAACTCCTTTTAAAAGGCAGCCAGCCCGCGATAGCAACCCATGACGAGAAACTGATAGAGGAGGCGCTCAGGTTCGCAAAGGAAAACAATATTGACCGCTCGCGCTTTGATTTTGAGATGCTCCTCGGTATAAAAAGGAAACTCCAGAAAAAACTCGCAGAGGAGGGCTACAGGGTGCGGGTTTATGTGCCCTACGGGAAAAACTGGCTCCCCTATGTCCTAAGACGCCTTACGGAAAGAAAAGAGAATATCTGGTTCGTTATAAAAAACATCTTCGATTGAAGACCGGAGGACTATGGACGCAAAGACACTGGACGCGCTTCTGCTGCTCGTAGGCGTTTTCTACGGGGCCGTGCTCATAGCGTGCGGGTTCGTGGATAACAGGCTCACACGGGCATTCAGGATAGACGCACTCTTCATGTCGAGGCCGTCGCAGAAAACGAGGATGATGAACATCCCGGCCGGGATACTCATGCTCCTCTACAGCGCTTATTCGCTCTGGAAGTCGTTTGGTTAGGTCAGCCTCGCCACACCATCAAGGAGATTGAAGGAGGATGTATGGTTTGTGGTGAAGAATGTGTTGGGTTGAGGGGGGGGAATTTAACGGTGCCACCAAATTTGCACGGATAAACCATAAAACGGTAGGCGGAGCGGTAAGCAGATTCGTTTGTCAACAAAAATAGTCGCTGTTCCATCCCATATCTCTCTTATCTCATTTTACGCCGCTATTCTATTCGCTATGCACCGTTTATAAACGGTGACGGCGCTTTTCTTCTCAATAAACATTTCCTCTCGGAGCAAGGTTTACAACCGCTATGGTCTTCTCCTTGCGGAGAATGCTGAAAACAACCCTGTAATCCCCGACCCTCAGGCGGTAAAACCCTTTCAGTTCCCCTGTAAGCGGTTTTACATCCTTATGGGCGAGCGGGTCTTCGCATCCGGACAGTTCTAAAAATTTTTTCTTAATCCGGCCTTTTGTCTTACGGTCGAGTCTTTTAAAATACCCTTCAGCCCTTGAGGAAACCTTAACCGTCCAGCCCAAAGAGTTTCTTTCCTCCGCCTCTTTTTATCTCTTCCACACCTTCCCTGCATTCCTCGACAAAACCCGGGATATTCAAAAGTTCAAGGGTTTCCCTGTGCCTTTCAATGTATTCATCCGCAAGTTCTGAGAATATTCCGGCAAGGGTCATTCCCTCATAACCCGCGATCGCCTTAAGGAGTCTTAAATGTTCCTCCGTAAGTCTAAGGGTTGTTGTAATTTTACTCATAGTATGCCTCCATGTTATTTAATGATATTATAATAATATAAAAAAATATAAATATCAAGATATAATTAATTCAAAAACGCTGAAAAAGAAAACGGCCATCGCCCCCTCCCCGCCTTCCGCCCATCCAATGGAAAATCGGGATAACAGATTTATTTTTGCCAGATTATACGTGCGGCACCTTCCTTTAATATTCCGGTGTGTCCCCGCGTCGCCGCGAGGCGCGCTCACACCGGAATATTATCATAGCCTCCCTTTCGGGAGGACTCCGAGATTGTTTCGGTGAGGGGACTCACCGAAACATCTGAAACCAGCATTTTCGGGGAATGGATGAGATTGCTTCGCCGCCCCCTGCGGGGACTCCTCGCAATGACCGCCCCCTCTACCACCACCCCCCTACCCCCTCACCTGCCCATCCCCGTAAACGATGAACTTCTGGGTCGTGAGTTCCTTAAGCCCCATGGGGCCGAAGGCGTGGATTTTGGTCGTTGAAATCCCGATTTCAGCGCCCAGGCCGAGTTCAAAGCCGTCGCTGAACCTTGTTGACGCGTTTACCAAAACGGTTGACGAGTTCACCTCGGTAAGGAACCTCTTTGCATTGGCGTAATCCCTTGTGACAATGGATTCGGTATGGAGGCTCCCGTATCTTTCGATATGCTTGATTGCCTCGTCCATGTCCTTGACCACCCTGACCGCAAGTATCAGGTCGAGGAACTCGGCAAACCAGTCCTCCTCTTTCGCCTCCTTTACGCCCTTAAGGATTTTTCTTGTCTCAGGACATCCCCGCAATTCAACCCCCGCCTCAATATATTTCTTGTGTATGAGGGGAAGAAACTTCTTCGCTATGTCCCTGTGGACAAGGAGCGTTTCCATTGCGTTGCAGACCCCGGGCCTCTGGACCTTCGCGTTATAGGCGATATTGACGGCCATATCCATGCCGGACGACTCGTCCACAAATACGTGGCATACCCCTTTATAGTGTTTTATTACCGGTATCTTCGAGTTCTCCACAACGAACCTTATAAGCCCCTCGCCTCCCCTCGGTATTATGAGGTCTATGTATTCCTCGAGTCTGAGCATCTCAACTACCGCCTCCCTTTCAACCGTGGGCACGACCTGTATCGCGTCTTGAGGCACGCCCGTGGAGCGGCAGGCTGAACTTAAGACGTCGGCTATAGCCATGTTTGAATTTATCGCCTCGCTCCCGCCCCGCAGTATTACAGCATTCCCTGATTTAAGGCACAGCCCGGCCGCGTCCGCGGTAACGTTCGGCCTCGATTCGTATATGATGCCTATGACCCCAATGGGAATCCTCATCCTTCCGACGACCAATCCATTCGGCCTCTTCCACATCCCCGTAACCTCACCAACAGGGTCAGGAAGGGAGGCCACCTCCCTTAAGCCGTGTGCCATGGCTTTTATAACCTTGTCCGAGAGGGTCAACCTGTCGAGCATGGCCTTTTTCATGCCCTTCTTTTCCGCGGCCCTGATGTCTTTTCCGTTTTCCTTTTTAAGGAGGCCGGATTTCTTCTCAATCTCCCCGGCCATCCTCAAAAGCGCTTTGTTTTTAATGGCGCCATCGAGTTTTGCAACCTTGCTTGAGGCTGCCTTAGCCTTGGACGCGATGCTGAGGATAAGTTCGGCAGTGGACATGAATGGACTCCTTTTTTATTCCGGTGTGAGGACACACCGAAACATCGACTTTCATGAGAAGGCCCCTCTTCCCTCAAGAGCGGTTACAGCACGACGAGGTTGTCCCTGTGTATCACCTCGTCGTAAACCTTGTAGCCAAGTGTCTTTTCTATATCGTTTGTCTTAAGGCCCTTTATCTTACCCGCCTCATCCGATGAGTAATTCACGACACCCCTTGCAAACTCCGTGCCCCCGGGGCCGATGCACCCGACAACCTCGCCGGCCTCGA
Source organism: Deltaproteobacteria bacterium (assembly GCA_016219165.1). Taxonomy (GTDB): domain Bacteria; phylum Desulfobacterota; class GWC2-55-46; order GWC2-55-46; family DRQE01; genus JACRCB01. The sequence goes on from JACRCB010000202.1 coordinate 4,155, forward strand.
AATCCCCCTCCACCCTCACGATGCCGGACGGCAGAAGCGCCCTGCCTTTTTTAATAAGCGCCGCCTTCGCGCCCTCATCCACAAAGACCTTGCCTTTGGGCCTCGCGGAGTATGCTATCCAGTGTTTTTTGCTCGTAAGGCGGTCTTCCTTGGGCAGTATGAGGGTCCCTACGTCTTCGCCTTCGAATATCCTTTTAAGAATATCCGGCTCCATGCCGTTTGCGATGACGACCGCGCACCCGAAGTGCGCCGCCTTCTTCGCGGCCGATACCTTCGAGGCTATCCCGCCCGTGCCGTAAAAACTCCGCTTGCCGCCCGATGGGTCCATGTCATCCATATTAAGGGAATCTATATCCTCTACAAGCGCAATCTTCCTTGCAGAGGGAAAGGTCTTGGGGTCTTTATCATAAAGCCCCCCTATGTCGGAAAGCATGATGAGAAGGTCTGCCTCCATAAGATTGGTGGTAAGCGCCGAGAGGTTGTCGTTGTCCCCGAACCGGAGTTCCTCCACCGAGACCGTATCGTTTTCGTTTATGACGGGCACTATGCCGGAATCGAGAAGGGTTGTGAGCGTATTCCTTGCGTTCAAAAACCGCCT
>JACRCB010000206.1 GCA_016219165.1 Deltaproteobacteria bacterium
GGGGATATCCTCGTTGTAGGCCTCAACAGCGACTCCTCGGTAAGGAAGATAAAAGGTGAAACGAGGCCCATAGTCAAAGGGAAAGACAGGGCAGAGGTTATGACCTCGCTCTCTTCGGTGGACTACGTGGTAGTCTTTAATGAACCCACCCCCATAAAACTCATAGAGGCGGTAAAACCCGATATCCTCGTAAAGGGCGCGGACTGGAAAAGGGGAAAGATAGTGGGCGAGGGGTTTGTAGAGGCCCGCGGCGGAAGGGTTTCGAGGATAGAGATGGTTAAAGGCAGGTCGACGACGGATATGATAAAAAAAATACTTGCCTTGAAAAAGTAGGGACTAAAAGAAAAAAGGCCCGGACACAAGATGTCCGGGCCTTTTTTAACGCCTTTCCTCAGCAGTCGAAATACAGCGCAAACTCGTGGGGCACCGGCCTCAATCTTACCGGATTCAACTCCTTTTCGGTCTTATACTCTATCCATGTGTCTATGACATCCTGAGTGAACACATCCCCTTTCAGAAGGAACTCGTGGTCTTTTTTAAGCGCAAGGAGCGCCTCTTCCAGACTTCCCGCGGCAGAGGGGACCTTGGAGAGTTCCTCTGGCGAAAGCCCGTAGATGTCCTTATCCAGAGGTTCGCCCGGGTCAATCTTGTTCTGTATGCCGTCCAATCCCGCCATGAGCATCGCGGCGAACGCGAGGTAACCGTTGCACGAGGGGTCGGGGAACCTCACCTCTATCCTCTTTGTCTTCGGAGAGGGCGAATACATCGGTATCCTTATCGCGGCGCTTCTGTTCCTGCTCGAATAGGCAAGGTTTATAGGGGCCTCGAACCCGGGGACAAGCCTCCTGTATGAGTTCGTGCCGGGGTTGCATATCGCGTTCAATGCCTTTGCGTGCTTCAATATCCCGCCTATGTAATAGAGGGCGAGCTGAGACATGCCGCCGTATCTATCGCCGGAAAAGAGCGGCTTCCCGCCCTTCCAGATGGACTGGTGCGTGTGCATTCCGCTTCCGTTGTCTCCGAAGATGGGTTTGGGCATGAAAGTTACCGTCTTATTCCTTCTTCTGGCGACGTTCTTTACTATATACTTATACCACATGAGTTTGTCGCCCATCTTTACGAGGCTGTCGAAACGCATGTCTATCTCGGCCTGGCCCGCGGTCGCAACCTCGTGATGCTGCCTCTCTATCCTTATGCCCACCTGCTCCATTATAAGGCACATCTCGGTCCTTATATCCTCCTGGCTGTCGGTCGGGGGCACTGGGAAATACCCCTCCTTATGCCTGGGCTTGTACCCGAGGTTCGGGCACTCCTCCTTCCCTGAATTCCATGCGCCCTCGACGCTGTCGATGAAGTAAAAACCGTGGTCGGGCCCGGTTGAGTAACGGACGTCATCGAGGATGAAGAACTCGGGCTCTGGGCCGAAGTGCGCGGTATCGCCGATGCCGGTGGATTTAAGAAACGCCTCGGCCTTCTGCGCAATGGTCCTCGGGTCCCTCGAATAGGCCTCCTTTGTAATGGGGTCTACGATATTGCAGATAAGGGAGAGTGTCGGAGACTCCGAAAAAGGGTCCATTACCGCGGTTGCGGCATCCGGGACAACGAGCATGTCGCTTGCGTGTATGGGCTGCCACCCGCGGATACTCGAACCGTCAAAACCCAGTCCCGCCTCGAATATCTCTTCTTCCAACTCCGATACCGGGATGGAGAAGTGCTGCCAGATGCCGACGAAATCCAGGAACTTAAGGTTCACCATCCTGGACTTGTTCTCCTTGGCGAATTTCAATACATCCTTTGCCGTCATATCACATTTCCCTCCTTGAATAATTTTAGATGACCGCCGGTTTTTCCGCCTCTTACAACCGGCAGATTTATTCCCTATATCGCGTCTTCCCCTTTCTCGCCGGTCCTTATTCTTACAACCTCCTCAACCGGCAGCACAAAGACCTTTCCGTCGCCTATCCTGCCGGTCTTTGCCGTCTCGACGATGGTGGTGACGACCTTTTCAACGAGTTCGGCCTTCACCACTATCTCTATCTTTATCTTGGGGAGAAAATCCACGACATACTCGGCCCCCCTGTAAAGCTCGGTGTGCCCCTTCTGCCTTCCGAAACCCTTCACCTCGGAGACCGTTATGCCCTTGATGCCTATCTCGTTCAAGGCATCCTTCACCTCGTCGAGTTTGAAAGGCTTTATTATCGCCTCGATCTTCTTCACAGATAAAACACCTCCCCTCTTTGGTCAGGAGAATTAGTTAACACATTGAGGGGCTGCGTGTAAAGTTCTTATTCGAGGGGCAAGACTTCAGTATTATCCTGCAAATTGTATGCCGACAGGAAAAGCGGGTAAAAATACGTATTCCGGGGAGAGATACGCCGGAAAAGGACTAAAAATTATGCAGGGCAGGGCTTCTCTGCCTATAAAGTAATCAGGCCCTCCCGGCCGGTATAAAAAATTCAAAGGTCGATCCTTTACCCACTTCGCTCTCGGCCCATATCTTCCCTCCGTGAAACTCCACGAACCTCTTTGTAAGGGCAAGTCCTATACCCATTCCCCCGTACTCCCTCGTGGATGTCCCGTCCCCGACCTCGAAGATGTCGAATATCTTTCCCTTTAATTCCGGTTTTATCCCTATACCCGTATCCCTGACCCTGACCCTGAGAACCTTTTCACCGTTATAAATGTCCTGCCAGACTTTAAGTTCCACGGTCCCGCCGGGAGGAGTGTACTTCACGGCATTGTCCATGAGGTTTGAGAGCATCTGCCCGAACATGGCTCTGTCCGCCGTAAGCGACTTTAGGTCCCTATCAACATTGACGTGGATAGTCTGCTTTTTCTCAGCGGCGGCCGGTCTTCCGCCGGCAATGACCTCTTCTATTACCTCCCGTGGGTCGAATTCCTTCATATCCACCGTGCTGTCCGCGCCCCTTCTGGTAAACTCAAGGAGGCGATTTATGAGTTCCAGAATGTCCTTCCCGCTCCTGTAAATATTATCGACATACTTTCGTCCTGCCTCCGATAGCCTCATCTTTTCCTGCGTCGCCAAAAGTTCTGAGAAACCTATGACATGCGTAAGCGGGGTTTTCATTTCATGGCTGATTCTGGCAAGGAAGTCCGCCTTATACCGGCTGGTTCTTACGAGATCCATGTCCGTGACCTTAAGAAGCGAGCGGAGTCTCCCCTCCCTCTCCCTGAGCGCCTCTGCCATATCTTTGAACGCATTGCCCAGGACATCTTTCTCTGAGACGGGTGTCACCTTGACGTGCAAATCCCCTTTCTTTATGGCATCCATGGTATCTGCCATGCCCTTAAGATAAGAGAGCATTTCCTTGAACGCATTGGCCAGCGCCCCCACCTCGTCCCGGGACCGGGCTTCCACGGACACATCCAGATCCCCGGTAGAGAGCTTCCTGGATACCGCCGCCATCTCACTCATGGGGCGGATTATGCTGGGCGCGATGATATACGAAAGCATGGCGGCTGCCGCCGCCATGGAAGCCGTCACCGCTATGTAAAAGATGAACTCCAATTGTGCCGCGGACCTGAATCTATCAGCCATCTCGTCGATATCATGCGATATCCTATCCCCCACCTCTTTCAGAAGTTCTATCTTGCCGGTCATCATCTCCCACCAGTATGCCGGGTCTACTCCGAAACTTTCATTGGCTCTTTCAAAAGCGGCCTTTTCCATCTTTTCCGACTCCTCTACAAACCGCCCCCGCATCTTTTCGATGTAAAAGGACCTCTGCCCTTCCGGGGCAACGGATAAGAAGACATCTGTATAGGCGCCATCTTCCGCCACAAACGAACTGAATCTGTTGAATTCCCCCGGAGCGAACCTCCCGGCGGCGAAAACCCCGTTCATAAAACCCCGCTCCATCGCCGTCCTTTCCTTTGCCTTAAGGAGATTGACATAGCCGAATGTCATAATGGAGGCCTCGGAGTTGGTGCTCAATGTCGATATAACGAAGATGGTATCAAGAAAAGAACCTATCATCCCGCTGTAATAATCGAATATCTCTTCTTCGGGAACCTTTAGAGAATCGGCCGAACCCCTCCTCTTCCGTATCGTCCCCAGAGCACTCAATGCCCCGTCTATGGCGGCAGTGAACTTCGTCCCGAAGATGACAATATCCACACCCTCGATAGATTCCTTTAACTCCTCCATCTCCCGGTCGGTTTCGGTTCTCTGTGCCTCAACTTCCGCTGAAAATCTTACTCCCCTGCTATGCATGTACCCTGCCGTAAGCCCTCTTTCCTTTTGGAGTTCGTGGACAAGGGCGCTTATCCTGACCGCAAGGCTTGCGAGCAGTCGCAGTTTGCCCATCTCCCCTCCCTCTCTGTACTTCTCCCATGTTCCGCTTGCTGAAAAATAGAGCAGCCCTGCCAAAGGGAGAATCAACATAAGGGCGAGTTTGTTTCTCACCTTCAGATTGTCGATAAAGCTCATAACCTTTTCTCAGAAGAAACCCTGTGGAATCTCTTCGCCCCGGAAGTACCTCCGGCAGGGCTGATTATGGGGCCTTGAAGGGCAGTTCCTGTCCCTTTACGATCCTCTTTATGTTGTCCCGGTGTTTGAATATCACCAGTGCGGCGATAATAAAGCCCAACTTGATATATACGGGCGCCTCCCTTAAAAATATAAGGCACAGGGGCATTGCCAGGGCCGCACCCATGGACCCCACCGAAACAAAGCCGGTTATAAAGACTGTAAAGACAAATACGAGGGCGCTTAAAAGAAGCGCCGCGGGCGAAATGACCAGAAAAACACCGCATGCCGTCGCTACCCCCTTGCCTCCCCTGAACCTCAAGAACACGGGGAAAAGATGGCCCAGAACCGCGGAAAGCCCGGCAAGGCTCACAACCATATCATCATTGGCGACATACATCGCGGCCAGGGCCGGGACCGCGCCCTTGAGTATATCCAGACCCAGGGTTATAAGGCCCGCGCCCCTGCCTGCGGCGCGGCCTACGTTCGTTGCCCCGATGTTGCCGCTTCCGACGGTCCTCGGGTCCGCGGCGCCGTAAAATCCGGCCACGATAATGCCGGAAGGAACGGAACCCAAAAGGTAGCCGAAGATTATGAAAATAATCTTAAACGTATACGGTGTCCACATGGCATCAGGTCATTCGACCGTAACGCTCTTTGCGAGGTTTCTGGGCTGGTCCACGTCCGTGCCCTTAAGGACCGCGATATGGTATGCCAGAAGCTGCAGGGGGACGCTCATTACAACCGGGGTCAGGTGGTGTGTGGAGTGCGGCACGGTTATCGTGCGGTCGGCCTTGCCGGAAACCTCGCTGTCGCCCTCGTTTACGAGCGCTATGACAATGCCTCCCCTTGCCTTTACCTCTTCCACGTTGGAAAGAATCTTCGGGTAATGAGCGTCCCTCGGCGCAAGGACGACCACCGGCATGTTCTCGTCTATGAGGGCTATGGGCCCGTGCTTCATCTCGCCCGCAGGATAGCCCTCGGCATGGATGTAGGATATTTCCTTCAATTTCAAGGCCCCCTCGAGGGCTATCGGATAGTTGATACCCCTTCCGAGATACAGGAAGTCCCTCGCGCGGAAATAATCCTTTGCAATCCCTTTTACCCCTTCCTCCCCTTCGAGCATCTTTTCGAGTTTGTGCGGAATCCTTACGAGTTCCTGTACCAACTCGATTCCGGCGGGTCTGTCTATCTTCCCGGCCCTTCTGCCCATGTAGACCGCGAGCATGTAGAGGGCGGCCAACTGTGTGGTGAATGTCTTTGTGGAGGCAACCCCTATTTCAGGGCCGGCATGGGTATAGAGGGTCCACCGGGCGTCCCTTGCGAGGCTGCTCTCAACGACGTTGCATATTGCTATGACCGGAGCGCCCTTCCTCTTTACCTCCCTTGCCGCCGCAAGGGTATCCGCGGTCTCTCCGGACTGGGATATCGCTACTACGAGGGTATCCTTGCCCGCAAGGGGATTACGGTAACGGAACTCGCTCCCCATATCGGCCTCCGCGGGGAGCCCGGCGAGTTCCTCTATGAGGAATTTCCCGACCAACGCCGCGTGCCATGAGGTCCCGCATGCAATGAGATAGACCCTTTTGATGTCCTTTAAAGGGATATCGAAGCCGTGGAAGAATATATCCCCCTCCTCCTCCATAAGCAACCCCCTGAACGTATCGGTTACGGCCCTGGGCTGTTCGAAGATTTCTTTTTGCATGAAGTGGCGGTAGCCGCCCTTCTCTGCCATAACCGGGCTCCACTCTATCGTCTTCGGGGGCCTTGATACCTCTTTCCCGTCTATGGTCGTCACCTTGACCGTGTCTTTTGTTACGGTTACGACGTCTCCGTCCTCGAGGAATATGGCGCGGTTCGTTATGTTCAGGATGGCGGGGACGTCGGAGGAAAGGATTGCCTCCTTGTCGCCAATCCCCACGACGAGCGGGCATTCCTTCCGCGCTCCGACTATCTTATCGGGCTCGTTTCTGCTTGCGACCGCGATGGCATAGGTTCCCCTTACGTATCTGAGGGCTTGCCTCACCGCTTCCTCGAGTGTCTTTTTTTTCTTTATTTCCCTCGAGATAAGGTGCGCAAGTATTTCGGTGTCGGTTTCGGATTTGAACCTGGCCCCCTCTTTTCCGAGTTCTTCCTTGAGGGAAAGATAATTCTCTATGATGCCGTTATGGACAAGCGCTACCCCGCCCTCGACGTGGGGATGGGCGTTCTCCTCGGATGGCCTTCCGTGGGTGGCCCATCTCGTGTGCCCTATGCCGATATGGCCCGGGAGTTCCTTCTCCCGCACCTTGTCCATGAGTTTCTCTATCTTCCCGGCGCTCCTTCTGAGCTCTATCTTCCCGTCATGGAGGATTGCAATGCCCGAGGAGTCGTAGCCGCGGTACTCGAGCCTCTTAAGCCCTTCGAGGAGCACGTCCCTGGCGTTTCTGCCGCCTATGTATCCGACTATGCCGCACATGGTAATTACTATCTCACCCAATCCTTCCTTCATCCAGAATCATTGTGCCATCTTTACCGGAATACATCCTCTGATTATCAGAATTAAACTCGTATTTAATATCGAGGGATAACGACTCTAAAGATAAAATCTTGTAATGCTTGCATTTGTAAATATTCTTGTCTCCTTTCCTGCCATCTAACACGATTTCGTAGGACAACATAAAATGATGCGTATCATAAATAACCTTAAAGTCATCAGAAGGTGAAAAATAAAAACTCCTTTGAGTTGTAGAAATATTTTCAAGATTATATGTCTTACATTCGAGATAGTATGGCTTGTTCTTAAAGAAGAAAACAATATCGGGGTAGCCAGCCGCCTTTTTCTTACCGCTCTTCCCGGCAGGAATTTCAGGATTTAAACCACAGCGTTGCATCGCCTCCTTTACAAAGGTTTCGATATAATTTCCAACCTCATTCGGCCTCTTGCTCTCTATCCCGACTTTGTTTATTCCCTTTCCACCAAGAATGGCGACCTTTTTAAGAACCTCCAGAATTTCCAAATCCTCTTTGTTCTTAAAATCAAAGGGAATTACCTTTTTGCCGCTTAAAGACTCTATTACCAGATTAAAAGGAATACCTTTTAAAGGGGTGAGCATTTGCTTAATAACATTTTCTAATCTGCCGACGTAATCCTTATCCGTCAATTTATTCCGCCTTTCTAAAAATGAGTATGTTTTCCTTTTTCATCACATTATAAAGTCCAAATATCAATTTCAAAATATTCTTTTCGAGTTTAAAACCGAGTTCGGCCATATAATCAATGGTAAATTCAACGGTTTTGACTTCTTGTCCCTGATAAGTAGCATTGCCTATAACAATAACAGCGTATCTGTCAGGTTTTAAAATTCTGTACATTTCGCTGTAAGATCTCTTCATGTCGGCGTTGTATAATTCAACTCTTTCCCGCCCTTTCCCTCGAACGCCAACGAAATCTTCTCTGATTTTGTCCGGCTCGCAGCCCATATCTTTTAATGAATGCGCATCATTCTCTACATAATCAAGGGCGATTGAATAGGGAGGGGAAGTAATAATTCCATCTATAGAATTATCCGGCAGTTTAATATTTCTCGAATCTCCTATTTTAAGGTCAACTCTCCCGAGTCTTAAATTTAATTTATCGTTGATGTCTTTAAAGTCCTTGACGGAATCTATCATCAGATTCAGATTTTTAACGAAAGACCTCTCAAGGTCACGCCCTCTCCTCGCCTCGTCACTGACCGCCAAAAGTTTTGCAAGGGTATAAAAATCTCTTACATCTTCATTTTCAATATCTTTTAGAACTCGGTAAAAACTTCTTTCTTGATTAAAGAGGGATGGCTTGAATTTAGAGATTAAAGTGTTCTTTAATTTTACGATTTCATCCGCAGCATAAACTGATTTTGTCTTGACCTTGCCTTGCAACACACACAGGGGAGAAATATCAATTCCAATAAAATTTATGCAAAGCAGTTGCGCCTCTAATGCCGTTGTCCCGCTTCCGGAGAATGGCTCAAAAACAGTGTCATTCTCTTTTAATCCGATAATATTCAATAACGCCCTTATCATTTGTGGATGAAATTTTCCTTTATACGGATATATCCAATGGGTAAGATATTGATTTACCGACCTTGTCCTGTTTTTCTGAATGATATGGAAATAATCCGTGAATCTTTGCCCGACACTTTTGAAATAGGAAGAACGTCTCCGTATTCTATCTTCAAGTTCTTTTGACTTATTGTTGAGTTTGAATTCTCTTAAACCATTGGTTATCTCAAAGTCGGTTCCAAGCGCCTTTAATTCTAATTCCGCCAACGACAGTTCATATATAAATTGAACATTGTCCAGCAAAGTTAGGTCTGCTTTTTTTGAACAACTTAAATCATACGCCCAGAACTGATTTAATTCTTCGGCTCTCTTCATCATTATTTCACCTTTACTATCAATGGTCGTTTTCATTTCCCTTTTTTCCTCTTTCTCCTCACCCACCCCTTTATAACCCTCTGTTCCGCCCTCGAAATCCCGATCGCGCCCGGGGGCACGTCCTTTGTGATTGTTGAGCCGCTTCCGATGTATGCGCCTTTGCCTACTGTAACAGGGGCAACCAACTGGGTGTCGCTTCCTATGAAAGCGCCGTCTTTTACGACCGTCTTATATTTTTTAAAACCGTCGTAATTGCACGTTATCGTTCCCGCGCCTATGTTTACGTCTTTTCCGATAACCGCGTCCCCGAGATAAGAAAGATGGTTTGCCTTTGTATTCCTGCCGATTGTGGTCTTTTTAACCTCGACAAAATTTCCAATCCTCGCAGAATCCCCTATAATATTTCCGGGCCTTAGCCTTGCAAATGGGCCGATTGTAACCTTCCTGCCCACCTTCGAGGACTCAATGACCGAAA
>JACRCB010000207.1 GCA_016219165.1 Deltaproteobacteria bacterium
CTCATTGTCATTCATGGTTCTCCGGTTTCAGGAAAACTTTTAGTGGAAACCCTTCCTGAAATCTCCTTAATCTGATATATTGTTCTTATTTGCCGCCGGCTGTCAAGATAAAATAACGTGACAACCGGTGCATATGGGGGTTGACAAGCGCTCCTTGTTGTTCTATATTGTCGTTCTATATTTTCAGATATCAAAAAGGAGTGGTAAAATGGCAGGGAAGATAATGGACGTTACCGATTCAGCCTTTGAGGCCGTGATACTGAAGTCGGATGTGCCCGTGCTCGTTGATTTCTGGGCTGCGTGGTGCGCGCCCTGCAAGGCCATCGCCCCGATAGTTGAGGAAATTGCCACTGACTACAGCGGCAAGGTAAAGGTGGCGAAGATGAACGTCGATGAAAACCCCGCCACCCCCGGTAAATACGGCGTAAGAGGCATCCCCACGCTGATACTTTTTAAGAACGGCCAGGTCGTAGACCAGGTAGTGGGGGCTGTTCCTAAAAACCAGATCAAAGACCTTGTCAACAAGGCGTTGTAAGGTAACTGGTCTTTGAGAAACCCTTTCCGTAAGGGGGGTTAAAAAAAGGCCTCCTCCCAAAAACCTTAAGCCTTTGTCTCTAAAATATTCGCGGGGGATGGAACTTTCCGGCCCACCCAAAGGGGTGGGGGAGCGAAGTTCCCTCCCCCCAACGCCTTCTCAAAAACCCCTCAGAGCCGTGGATGGATGTCCAGACCGCAATAAAAGGCAGAAGGTCTATCAGAAGGTTCAAGCCCTTATCCATCGAGCCTGAAAAGATAGAGGCGCTGAAAGACGCCCTTATATGGGCGCCAAGCGCCGGGAACCTCCAGAGCAGGCGTTTCTATTTTGTCTACAATGAGGAGGTAAAAAGGAAACTCGCGGAAGAGGCCCTGAGGCAGGGTTTTATCCATAAGGCGCCTCTGGTGATAGTAGGCTGCGCGGACCTGACGATAGAGGATTATTACAGGGAAAGGGGCGTATACCTCTACTGCATAGAGGACGTCTCATGCAGTATCCAGAACATGATGCTCGCCGCATACGGCATGGGGCTCGGAAGCGTCTGGACGGGCGCATTCGACGAGGAAGGGGTCGCCCGTGTCTTAAATCTCCCCGGCTACTTAAGGCCCCTGGCGATAGTCCCGGTGGGCTATCCCGATGAAAACCCGGCGCCCCCCAAAAGGGTATCGGATAAGGACGCGGTGGTAGAGATAAGGTAAGACGCATCCCGTATACGCAAAGGAGGGGGTATGGGTCTGGTTCTTACTCCAAACGCCTTGACGGTCCTCGAGAGAAGGTATCTTAAGAGAGACGGGCCGGGCGGAAGAGTAGAAACTCCGGAGGAGATGTTCAGAAGGGTGGCGGTTAATATCGCCCATGCCGAGAGTTTATACGGTCAGGGCGCGGATATAAAAGGGAGGGAAGAAGAGTTTTTCCGGGCTATGACGGAACTTGTCTTCCTCCCCAACTCCCCCACCCTGATGAACGCGGGCCGCAGGCTGCAGCAACTCGCCGCATGTTTTGTCCTTCCGGTAGAGGACTCCATAGATTCCATATTCGATTCCGTAAAAAACACCGCCGTAATACATCAGTCCGGGGGCGGCACGGGTTTTTCCTTCTCACGCCTGCGGCCCGCCGACGATATAGTCGGCTCGACCGGAGGGCTTGCGAGCGGCCCGGTCTCTTTCATGCGCGTTTTCAACGCCGCAACCGAGGCCATAAAGCAGGGGGGGACGAGAAGGGGCGCGAACATGGGGGTTTTGCGGGTGGACCATCCGGATATAGTATCCTTTGTGACCGTAAAGGAAGACCCGGCGGAATTTGTAAACTTTAACCTCTCGGTAGCCCTGACCGGAGAGTTCATGAGGGCGCTCGAACAAGACCGGGATTACGCCCTCATAAACCCGAGGACCGGCGCGGCCGCGGGAAGAAAGGGCGCGAGGGAGGTCTTTGACCTCATCGTCCTTTGCGCATGGAGGAACGGGGAGCCCGGGGTGCTTTTTATAGACAGGATAAACGAAAAAAACCCGACCCCTCATATAGGCCGCATAGAGGCGACAAACCCGTGCGGGGAGCAGCCCCTCCTTGCCTTTGAGCCCTGCAACCTCGGGAGCATAAACTTAGGGAAGATGATGGCAAAAGACGGTAAGGATTGGCGGATTGACTATGAAAAACTTAAAAAAACCATAAAGACCGCCGTCAGGTTCCTCGACGACGTTATTGACATGAGCAGATACCCTGTCCCTGAAATAGACAGGATGGCAAAAGGAAATCGTAAGATAGGACTTGGTGTCATGGGTTTTGCCGATATGCTGGTCCGGTTGAGAATCCCTTACGGAAGCGAGAGGAGCCTCATGGCTGCGGAGGATGTCATGCGGTTTTTGGAGGAAGCGGCATGGGAGGCCTCAAGCGGACTCGCCGGAGAAAGGGGGCCTTTCCCGAATTTCAAGGGGAGCGTTTTCGACAGTCCCGGCAGAAAACCCGTAAGGAACGCAACCGTGACCACCGTGGCCCCGACCGGAACCCTGAGCATAATCGCGGGGTGTTCATCCGGCATAGAGCCGCACTATTCCCTGAGTTTCACGCGCCGTGTTTTAAGCGGCGTCGAGATGTCCGAATTAAACCCCCTCCTCGAAGAGGTGGCGAGGGAAGAGGGGGTTTACAGCGTTGAACTCATGGACTACGTTAAAACGGGAGGGGACCTAAAAAAGCGGCCCGGCGTGCCCGACAGTATGAAAAAAATCTTCGTCACGGCGTTCGACGTAAAGCCGGAAGACCACGTCAGGGTTCAGGCCGCATTCCAGAAATACACGGACAACGCCGTAAGTAAAACCATCAACCTCCCGGAAGATTCCACCCCCGAAGACGTCAAGCGGGCGTATTTACTCGCCTATGAACTCGGGTGCAAGGGGGTAACCGTGTACAGGAGCGGCACGAGAAAGGAGCAGGTCCTTACCTGCAAGGATACGCTTTACTGCTGAAATATATTGAACCCCGGAGTATTTCCTGTTAAAAGGAAAGGCGTTGGATAAATAACCACTTGGGGAGGAGACAGACATGAAAAAAATCGCCCCTTCGATACTCTCCGCGGATTTTTCAAGGCTTTCCGATGAGGTCAAGGCCGTTGAAAAGGCAAAGGCCGACTATATACACATCGACGTCATGGACGGCCATTTCGTCCCGAACCTGACCGTCGGGCCTTTTATTGTGGAGGCGGTAAGGCGTATAACCGCCCTCCCGCTCGACGTCCACCTCATGATAGAGAGGCCCGAGGATTACATCGCGGCCTTTGCAAAGGCGGGGAGCGATATCCTCACGGTCCACGCCGAGGCGACCCGGCACCTGCACAGGGCCGTCCAGTTTATAAAGGAGCAGGGGGTCAAGGCCGGGGTCGCCATAAACCCCTCAACCCCGGTAGAGGCAATCGAGCCGGTAATAGGGGACGTGGATATGGTGGTCGTTATGTCCGTGAACCC
>JACRCB010000208.1 GCA_016219165.1 Deltaproteobacteria bacterium
AACTGAGCCAAGACACTGTCGAGGTTTTTACAGTTGCCGTAGTACTGAGGGGGGTCCACGCACGGATCCTTTGTCCCCAACTCAGCTATATACCCGCTTGAGGGATACTCAATAATATCACCAATAGAGCCGTCACACCACACCATCCTGTGCACCACCCTTGTATAATAGCCATAAAAATTGTTCGTGTATGTGCGATACGGACCGCCGCCATAAGGATTCCACGTGCCGCACGCAATCACATCACCCGACCACCGGTTAGGGTCGGTGTTGTAGAAAAGCGCGTCCGCATAAAATTCATATGTCATGCTCCGCCACATGGCTCCATTGCATCTTCTCACAACCCTGTAACCACCCGCCGCCTCTTCAATCCAGTTCATGCAGCCGGACGGAGAAGGGTGCGAGGCGAAAAAACTCTCAACATCCGAATATGTGTAGGCTAAGACTGTTCGGGGATTTATAAGAATGACGAGGAAAAGGAAAAGAACGAGAAAAGAACGAGAAAAGAAAACCCCGCGCTTAGATGCTACAAGAGAGGTTCCGAAGTCTAACCTTTGCATAGCGGCTTCCTTTTGGAGAGGTTAAAATCGGGCAAATTGTAACATATATAACTTAGTATGTCAAGAATAATTTACCCGAATGGGTAGGATATTAGTAACCCATTGAAAAGGCGTGCTTTCCCTTTAAAAGTTTCTGGAAAGTGAGAGAACCTTTTTACACCGGGATGCTCTGCTGGACAAGGCGAGCAATGACAATGAAGAACTACCTTGCCGGAGCGAACCAGTCTTTAGACTGGTTCGCTCAAAAGTTTTCCCCCGGCTTCCTGCAGGGAACTACCCACTTGCCAAGCCCTTCATTTGCTGATAGATTTTCCTATTATGGTGAAAGAAGCAAAGAGGGTAGTATTGATTGTGATAGACAGCCTCGGCATCGGGGAACTCCCGGACGCCCATCTGTATAAAGACGAGGGCAGTCACACGATAGATAACACGGCAAAGGCGGTCGGGGGGCTTGAGTTAAAGAACCTCTCTTCGATGGGGCTCGGCCTCATCGAGGGTGTAAATTCCGTAAAGAGGGTGAAGAACCCCCTTGCCTCTTACGGAAGGATGATGGAAGTAAGCCCCGGAAAGGATACGACCACGGGGCACTGGGAGTTGTCCGGTGTTATAATCAGGCGGCCGTTTGCCACATTCCCCGAAGGTTTCCCCGCTGAGATTATGGAGGCCTTCAGGGTAAAGACGGGCCGCGAGGGGCTCTGGGGAAAACCCGCCTCAGGCACCGAAATAATAGAAAGGCTCGGAGAGGAGCACATAAGGACGCGTAAACCCATCGTATACACGTCCGCGGACAGTGTTTTTCAGATAGCCGCCCATGAGGACGTAATGCCCGTAGAGGAACTCTACAGGGTCTGCAGGGTGGCGAGGGAATTTATCTCGCGGTATAATGTTGCGAGGGTCATAGCGAGACCCTTTGCGGGCAGCCCCGGCTCGTTTGTGAGGACGGTAAGACGGAGGGATTTTTCGATTGAACCTCCCGGAGAAACCCTTCTTGACAGGCTCAGGAACGAAGGTATTGCGGTTGTCGGCATCGGGAAGGTCGGAGATATATTCAGCCACAGGGGGTTTTCCGAAGAGGTTCACGCAAAGGACAATTCGGAGGTCATGGACAGGGTGGATGATGCGGTAAGGGCAAAGAGAAGGGGGCTCATATTCGCAAACCTCGTTGACTTCGACATGCTTTACGGCCACCGTAACGACGCGCCGGGGTATGCAAAGGCCCTCGAAGAGGCGGACAGGAGGATAGGGCAGACGATGAGACTGCTTAAAGGCTCTGACATGCTCGTCTTAACCGCGGACCACGGGTGCGACCCGACAACCCCCTCGACAGACCATTCGAGAGAATACGTGCCTTTGCTGGTCTGGGGAGGCAGCATTAGAAACGGCGTGAATCTCGGCACGAGAAAGAGTTTTTCCGACGTCGGGCAGACAGTCGCGGAATTCTTCGGATGCGGAAGCCTTAAAAACGGGACTTCTTTCCTCAGTCTGGTTCTACCGCCGGGAAAGGGCTGAAGGTTCATGAAGGAAGGGGAGGCAGGGTTGGATTCGGCCAGAAACATAGACAGCGAACTTAAGAACAGGTTTAAGTTTGCGGCCGGGCTTACAGGGGTCGTCTTTCTCGCGGAACTTGCGGGCGGCTACGCCACAAACAGCCTTGCGCTCATCTCCGATGCCATGCATGTCTTCATGGACCTCCTGGCGCTTTGCTTGAGTTTCTTTGCCATTTACGTATCCGCCCTTGCGCCTACCGGCAAGAGGACGTACGGGCTTCACAGGGTGGAGGTGTTCGCCTCTTTTATAAACGGCGTAACGCTGGTTATCGTCTCTCTTTTTATATTTTACGCGGCATATTCGAGGTTCTTGAACCCCCCGGAGGTGGGCAGCCTCGGGATGCTCGCGATAGCCGCCGTGGGGCTTGTTGCGAACATCGTCGTTGCCCTCTGGCTCAGGGCCTTTGCGAGGGCGGACTTGAATGTAAAGAGCGCTTTCTTCCATGTAATATGGGATGCGGTCGCTTCCGCCGGGGTGATTCTGGCCGCGGTCATCATATACTTCAGTAAACTATACGTCTTCGACCCGCTTTTAAGCGCTGGAATAGCCGTGATGGTACTTTACGGTTCATCGAGGATAGTCCTCGATTCATCCCATATACTCCTTGAGGGCGTGCCCAAGGACATAGACCTGACGAGGGTGGTGAACGATATGACTGGTATCGAGGGGGTGGAGGGGGTTCACAGCCTCCATATCTGGAGCATATGCCACAACATAAACGCATTGAGCGCGCATCTCGATATAGACGTACGCTCCACCGGCAGGTCGGCCGAGATATTGAAAAAAGTAAACGAAGGACTTGCCGAAAGGCACCATATCTTCTAGACTACCATCCAGGTGGAATGGCCCGGATGCGCGGAGAACGGCACACTCAGGAGCATGGTCCACAGGGAGCATTAATCCCGGGTTAAAGCGGCCTGCCGGGAGTTGAAACCAATATGCGGAGGAACTATGGCAAAGGTTAAGCCCCTCAGTTCTTCGGAACTTTTCTGGAGGTGCGACGAGAAATGTTTCCCGTTTTCCTCGACGGACGAGATTTCCATGACCATGCCCGAGGTCATAGGGCAGGAAAGGGCCCTCAGGTCCATGGACTTCGGGTTGGGGGTGGGCGATGACGGCTACAATATCTACGTCCTGGGCGAGGGAGGCACGGGGAAGTCATCCATTGTAAAGGCGCGCCTCAGCGATAAGGCAAGGGATGGGAAGATACCGGACGATTGGTGTTATGTCTATAATTTTTCGGACCCGGACAGGCCCGGGGCCTTAAGCCTGCCTCCCGGCATGGGTTCCGCCATAAAAGCGGACATGGAGGAACTCGTAGAGGCGCTTAAAAGGGACATACCGAGGGTGTTC
The DNA here is from genome assembly GCA_016219165.1 of Deltaproteobacteria bacterium. GTDB lineage: Bacteria > Desulfobacterota > GWC2-55-46 > GWC2-55-46 > DRQE01 > JACRCB01. The sequence goes on from JACRCB010000208.1 coordinate 3,462, forward strand.
GAGAGCAAGGATTACGAAAGGCACCGCGACGAGATACTCGAGGGGCAGAACGAGAGGACAAAGACGATTTTCCACAGGATGGAGCAGAAGGCCGCCGAGAGGGGCTTTATACTGAAGAAGACCGTAAGCGGGGTCACGGTCGTTCCGTCAAGGGACGGGAAACCCATGGGCCAGCAGGACTACGAGGGGCTTGCGAGGGATAAGAAGGCGAAGGTAGACGAAGATTCGAAGTTCCTTCAGGATAAACTGGGCGATGCCGTAAGAGAGGCTAAAAGTGTAGAGAGGGAGACAAAGGAGAGGATAGAGGCGTTAGACCGGGAGGTCGCCCAGTATGTCGTTAACCCGCTCGTGAACGAACTCCTCGATAAATACAGGGACCTCGAAAAAATCGTAGGTTATCTCGAAAGCGTAAGGAATGACATACTCGCGAACATCGACGACTTCAGACCCCGCGAAGAAGCGCCCCTTCCCTTCGGCATAAAGATACCGAGGGCGGAACCCGCCTTTGAGCGTTTCACGGTAAACCTCCTCGTATCCCACAAGGAGACAAACGGCGCGCCCGTTGTGGTGGAGACTAACCCCACGTATTATAACCTCTTCGGCAGGGTGGAGCACAGTCTGCAGAATCGGGTGGCAATGACCGATTTTACGATGATAAAGGCAGGGAGCGTTCACAGCGCGAACGGCGGCTACCTCGTCGTGAACGCCCTCGACCTGTTAAAAAATATCTTTGTCTACGACACGCTTAAAAGGATGATAAACACAAAAGAGGCGCGGATAGAGGACGTATGGGAGCAGTACAGGCTCGTATCCACAACGACCCTCAGGCCCGAGCCCATACCGGTTGACATAAAGGTCGTCCTCATAGGGGAGCCTTTCCTCTATTATCTCCTCTACAACCTCGACTTCGAGTACAGGAAGTTTTTCAAGGTCAAGGCGGACTTTGACAGCGTGATACCGAGGACGGATGAGAATGTGTTTAGATACGCCCATTTTGTAGCCGCAAGGTGCAAGGAGAAGGGGCTTAAACCTTTTGACAGGAGCGGGGTGGCGAGGCTGGTCGAGCACGGGGCGAGGTTGGCCTCCGACAGGGAGAAACTCTCTTCGAGGTTCGGCGTAATCGAGGACCTTATCGTAGAGGCGGGTTACTGGGCCGGGGTGGATAAAAGCCCTGTTGTCTCGGACGCGCATGTGGAGAGGGCGATAAAGGAGGCCATCTACAGGAACTCAAAGATAGAGGAGAAACTGAGGGAGTTCATAAAAGAGGATACGATAATGGTCTCAACCGAAGGCCATGCCGCCGGCCAGGTAAACGGCATCGCGGTATTGGACCTCGGCGATTACGCCTTCGGGAAACCGTCGAGGATAACCGCGAGGACGTTTACCGGGGACGAGGGGCTTGTGAGTATCGAGAGGGAGGTGAAGATGAGCGGGAAGATACACAACAAGTCCCAGATGATCCTCTCAAGTTTCCTCGGAGAGAGGTTTGCGAGGGAATTCCCCCTTACGCTTTCCGCCTCGATATGCTTCGAGCAGCTCTACGAGGAGATAGAGGGCGACAGCGCTACCTGCACCGAGGTCTACGCCGTCCTTTCGAGCCTCTCAGGCGCGGCGATAAACCAGGGCATAGCCGTAACAGGCTCGATGAACCAGAAAGGGGAGGTTCAGCCCGTGGGGGGCATAAACGAAAAGATAGAGGGGTTTTTCGATGTCTGTGTCGCAAAGGGGCTTACGGGCGGCCAGGGCGTTGTAATGCCCAGGAGGAACGTAAAAAACCTCATGCTCAAAAAAGAGGTGGTCGAGGCGGTGGAAAAAGCCATGTTCGCTATATATCCCATAGAGATGGTGGATGAGGGCCTTGAAATACTGACTCAAACTCCGGTGGGCGAGAGGGATGCGGGCGGCAAGTTCCCGGAGGGGACGGTAAATTATCTTGTGGAAAAAAGGCTGTTGGAACTCTCAAAGGGTTTTAAGGAGTTCGGCCGCAAAAAAGCGGGGGGAAAGGAATCTGCCGAGGACAAAGGGAGATGACCGGATTATGATTGTAAGCGAAATATTCTTGAGCATACAGGGGGAGTCGACGTATGCGGGGTTGCCGTGCATTTTCGTCAGGCTTGCGGGGTGTAACTTGAGTTGCACATGGTGCGATACCGATTATGCGAGGGAAACAGATAAGGGTTTTGAACTTAGCATTGATGAGGTCTTTAAAGAGACGAGAAAGTTTAAGACCCGGCTCATTGAGTTGACCGGGGGAGAGCCGCTGCTGCAGCCTGACGCCAAATCCCTCGCGCACAGGCTCATCGACGAAGGCTATACCGTTCTCATAGAGACGAACGGAAGCATAGACCTCAAGGGATTGGACGATAGGATTGTAAAGGTCGTCGACGTAAAGTGCCCATCGAGCGGACACGGCGGCTCGTTTCTAATGGACAACCTCGATTCCATAACCGGCAAGGATGAAGTGAAGTTCGTCATAGGCGATATAGGGGATTACGAGTATGCAAAGAGGTTCATGGATGAGAACATAAAAGACCTCACAACCAATGTCCTCTTTGCCCCGGTAACGCCCAGCCTTCCTCCTGCAACCCTCGCTGAATGGATACTGAAAGACGGCATTAGGGTGAGGTTGCAACCGCGGCTGCACCATTACATCTGGGAGGAAGATGAGAAAGGGAGGTAGTCCTTCCCCGCGACCGTTATGAGGCCCCTTCTCTTCCTCGCGCTCTTCCTTTACATAACAGGTTTCATTGGCATTATCGCTTTCCACGTCTCAAGGAAGAGGCGTCTCGAAATATCCTCGTCCGCATTAATCCTCACAGGGCTTTTTTCCCATACCGCCGCAATCGCAATCCGCACTTACGGAACCGGCCGCCTCCCCGTTGCAAACGTCGGAGAGACTCTTCTCTTTTACAGTTGGGCGGCCGCATTGATATCCGCAATAGTCATACTCCGCTACGGGGAAAGGTTTACGGAACTCATAACGATGCCGCTCGTTTGTTTGGCCCTTTTTTTATCCCTCGGAGGCATGCCCGAGCCCGGACCGCTTCCGCTTATACTCAGGACGTACTGGTTTGAAGCGCACGTCATCACTTCTTTCGCCGCATATGCCCTCTTTACCCTCGCCTTTTCAGGGGCCGTTCTCTATATCGGGGGCGGGAGGAGGTTATACTGGCAGGGTAAGGAGATAAGCGACTTTCAGGACATTGCCGTAAGGGGGGTTTTATGGGGGTTTTTCTTTTTCTCGGCCTCCATGTTCGCTGGGGCCGTGTGGGGTTATCTTGCATGGGGAAGTTACTGGCTCTGGTAACCGAAGATACTCTGGTCATTCATAGTCTGGTTCTGGTACGCGGGCGCGGTGCACGCATATTATGTGATGGGGTGGAAGGGGAGGGGGGTGGCGGTCATGGCGGTCATCGGATTTTTTATCGTGCTGTTTACGTATCTTGGGGTGGGGCTGCTGATGAAGAGCAGCCACAGTTTCTGAGACAGGAAAAATCATTTTTAGAATCAGTCAGTTAGCGGATTAATTACAATAAGATTATTTCATTGACATTATTTATAATATATATAAAATAGTATTAAAGCCTTGATATTATATTAATATAAAACAAATAGAAATCAAAGGCGAGGTGTTATATGAAAGAAATATCGAATAAAGAGATTATAAGAAAAATAACCCTCGAGAATCCGTGGTGGGAGGAGCAGGGCGGGATTGACGATTATTTCAAAAAGTTTAAGCCGAGGGCGTATCTCGATAGCCTCTATGAAGTGGTTACAGAGAAGGCAGTTAAGCGAGCTATTGTGCTTATGGGAGCGCGAAGGGTCGGCAAGACCGTACTTCTTTATCATATTATTCAGAAACTTATCGATAGCGGCATAGACCCAAAAAGAATCTGTTATATCTCAATAGAAGCGCCTGTCTATATAGGCTGTAGTCTTGAACAGATTGTCAGCTATTATTTGGAAATCTATGGTTTTAAAGATCTGGGGGGCTGTTATGTATTCTTTGACGAAATCCAATATTTGAAGGGATGGGAGGTTCATCTAAAAAAACTCGTTGATGACTTCAGGGATGCAAAATTTGTAGCCAGCGGTTCGGCCGCAGCCGCTCTTAAGTTAAAAAGTGCGGAATCAGGGGCGGGCAGGTTTACGGATTTTCACCTTCCCCCGCTTACTTTCTATGAATACCTATATCTTCAGAATATGACGGAGTTGGTGGAAAAGGAAGGCAAAATCGATAATGACATCAATAGAGTCAACGAGGAGTTTGTGAATTATCTTAATTTTGGAGGCTATCCAGAGGCTATCTTTTCCGAGCCGATTAAAAAAGACCCAGGAAGATACATAAGAAGCGATATTATAGATAAAGTGCTATTGAGAGACCTTCCGGGGCTTTACGGCATTCAGGATATACAGGAACTCTCCAGGTTGTTCACTATGCTTGCCTATAATACGGGTAATGAAGTCTCACTTGATGAACTTTCAAAAGGTTCGAGTATAGTGAAGAATACGATAAAGAAATATCTTGAATATCTTGAGGCTTCATTTTTGATAAAGATACTTCACAGGGTTGACCAGTCAGGGAAAAGGTTCAAGAAGGCAAATTTTTTCAAAGTTTATCTTACAAATCCATCCATGAGATGCGCCTTATTTGGCCCTGTTACTGCAGATGACGAGTTTATGGGCTATATGGTAGAAACCGCTGTCATGAGTCAGTTCCCTGTAGAACCTGTCTATTATGCAAGATGGCATGGTGGAGAGGTTGATGTGGTTATACTCGAAGAGGGCAAGATTGAATTTGCCCTTGAAATAAAATGGTCTAACAGATTTTTTGACAGGCCAGAAGAGTTAAAAAGTCTTATAAGGTTTGCCAAGTTTCATGGTCTGGAAAGAGTTTCTGCAACGGCCATTGATAAAAGCGGAACAAGGGCAATCAGCGGGGTAACCATATCGTTTACGGTGGGGAGCATTTTTTGCTATAGACTGGGGAAGATGTCAACAGAATATAAAATATCAAGCGTAAAACGCTTAATAGAAGAAATGAAGGTTACTACTGCTTCCCCCACCACATGACAGCAGACTTTTTGCGGAACTTCGCCAAGAGCCCGCTTTTGGTTCTAACAAGTTTTTTCTTTAAGAAATCTTCGAGGGCCTTATCGTGCTCCTCCGTCACAATCCCCATGTACTCCTTCCAGAAAAGGATGGCCTCCGCCATGTCGTTCAGGGGCTGGTCGAAGTCGTACTCTATGATTTCGACGTTTGCGAATATGCCGATGGAGTGGAGGTTTGTATAGGTCTTGAGGTAGTCGCTCCTCTCCTCAAAGGGTTTTTTGAAGATGAGGGGAAAGAGTTCCCTGTAATAGAATTTGTCCGCCGAGGGGTCCGCGCCCGATACGAGAAAGACGAACTTTTTTGCGAGCCTGTCTGCGTCGTTAAGGAATTCTACGGAGCCTTTCAGGAGTTCCGGCACGTTTGCGCAGATTATCACGTCGTGCGGCCTTGGTTTCGTCTCGCCCCATGCGGCGTTTATCGTCTTTATGTTCTTAAGCCCGAGTCTTTTCGCGTCTTCCCTGAGAGCATCTATCATGCGTGGAGAGGGGTCGAGCGCCGTGATATTCTTGGTTTTCTTTGCAAGCGGTATCGCCAGGGTTCCGCACCCGCAGCCCACGTCTAAAAACGTCTTAAGCCCCTTTGTCCTTGGCAGTATTACGGACAACACCTTCTTTGAGAAATCCGAATACTCGAGCCCCCTTCTGTACCACTCGACCTTGAGTCTGTTCCAGTAGCCTGGGCGCATCTTTTCCATAGGTTCTCCTGTGATTATTCCTTCCCTTTTTCATCCCCTTGACGTTCATCCCCTTGACGTTCATCCCCTTGACGTTCATCCCATTGCCGGGGGATACGAACGGGGCGGAACTCGGACGTCTTCAGTCCGCCCGCCGCGTATCTCATTCTTTCTTCGGGGGTTCGAGCACCTTTATCGGCGCCGTCAAAACCCTTTCGAATATGCCGAGCACCTTTTTCCCGACACTCTCAACCGGCAGGGGGGAGACCTGCGGGTCGGTAAGGGCCCCTTTTACGGAATAGTACATCGTTATGGTGCTCTTTTCCCTGCCCTCTATAATCCAGCCGGCCAGAGGTATCATGGACACTATTTTATCTATTGTGACGAACGGGTGCATGCCCGCGGTATAGTCCATGGTCTCTTGCGGGATGTTAATGCTGCCCACCCCGGACATGCGTATGGAATTACTTTCCATCAAAACGTCCTCGGTGGTTACTAT
>JACRCB010000026.1 GCA_016219165.1 Deltaproteobacteria bacterium
GAAGGTTGCCCTTACCGCCTGTATGCGCAAGCTCCTTACCATACTGAATGCAATGGTCAAACATGATGCGCGTTGGGGTATGAATCATCTTGTATATACCTCTTGACAACACAGTTGCTCATTCCTCGCTCCTCGACGCCTTCGGGCACCCATGCGGAGCATGGGTCGGGAGCTTTTCGGGGCACCCACCCACAGGGTGGGTCGGCCTGAACAAGTTTCGAGTTTTTCCGCAAACTGCTACTTCGTCTGCTGCGCCTTTTCCATGAGTTTGCGGTATTCCTCGCAGTATTCCGTCCTTTCCGTCCTGTAGAGTATGCCCCTTAAGAGTTTGCCTTTAAGTTTTTCGGGCGGGAGTTTGTCGGCCTGGCTGACGGATACCGTCCCCTCTTTCTCTATGACCTCCATCATCTGGGTGGCGCTCTTGAATTTATTATGCCTCCCGTAGTAAGTGGGGCATTGGTCGAGGACCTCCACGACCGAGGTCCCTTTGTGCTTTATGGCCTCCAGTATGGTCCTTTCGAGTTCCTGCGTGTGGTATGCCGTGCCCCTTGCCACAAATGTCGCGCCCGCCGCCTTTGCCAGTTCGCAGCAGTCGAATATAGGCTCCATGTTCCCGTAACGGCTCGTCGTGGACATCGCTCCCGGCGGGGTTGTGGGAGAGAATTGCCCCCCTGTCATGCCGTATATGGCGTTACTGTAAACAAGGATGGTCATGTCTATGTTGCGTCTGCAGGTGTGTATGAAGTGGTTCCCGCCTATTGCGAGGGCGTCTCCGTCGCCTGTGGTAACGATAATCTTCAATCCAGGCTTTGCCAGTTTCACCCCCGTTGCAAAGGAGAGGGCCCTGCCGTGGAGGGTATGCATGGTGTTGAAATCCACATAGCCCGGAGTCCTGCTCGAACATCCGATACCCGAGACCATGCATATCTGGTCTTTTGCAAGGCCGCTCTTATCTATCGCCCGCAAGAGCGATTTCAGCACTATCCCGTGGCCGCAGCCCGGGCACCATATGTGCGGGAGTTTATTGGGCCTCAAATATTTATTGTAATCAAATGGGACGCTCGATTTCGTCTTCTTTTCCGCAACGGCGCCTGAGGGCATGTTTACCTCCGTCCTTATCTATACTTCTCTATGACGTCGAGTATCTGCCGCGGGTTTATAGGTTCTCCGTCGACCCTGAAAATGCCCTCGACCTTGACCCCGCATGCGCACCTTTCCACCTCGTGCACAATCTGCCCGAGGTTCATCTCGGGAACGATGACCGCCTTTGCCCGAACGACCGCATCCCTTACCGCCTTTTCCGGGAACGGCCAAAGCGTAAGGGGCCTCAGTAACCCCGCCTTGAGCCCGTTCTCCCTCGCCTTTCTTACGCTGTACCGGGCGCTTCTGGCCGTGCTTCCGAACGCAAACACTACTATATCCGCGTCGTCGAGAAGGTATTCCTCGTTTTTCCAGATATCTTCCCTGTGGTTTTCTATCTTCCCTGTCAGCCTCTTTATGCCCTTTTCTATGAGTTTGGAATCGTTTGTCGGAAAACCGTCCGCCCTGTGGTTAAGGCCCGTTACATGGAACCTGTAGCCCTCTCCAAACGCCGCAAGCGGGGCTATTTCGTATTCCGTATCGTAGGGAAGATACTCCTCTAAAGGACATGTAGGTTTAACCCTGTCTATAACCTCGAGTTCTCCCGGAAGGGGGAAGGTTACCGGCTCCCTCATGTGCCCGACTATCTCGTCATACAGTATTAATACGGGGGTTCTGTATCTTTCCGCAAGGTTAAATGCCCTCACGGTCTCCGAAAATATCTCCTGCACGTAGGCCGGCGTTACGGCTATTACTGGATGGTCTCCGTGCGTCCCCCACTTCGCCTGCATTACGTCGCTCTGGCTCGGCCCGGTCGGGTATCCCGTGGAAGGCCCGCCCCTCATGACGTTCACGATAACGCACGGCACCTCCGCCATGCAGGCATAGCCGATGCCCTCCTGTTTGAGCGAGAACCCCGGGCCGGACGTGGCGGTCAGGCTCTTAAGCCCGGCCAGGGATGCGCCTATGACCGCGGAGATGGAGGCGATTTCGTCTTCCATCTGTATAAACTTCCCGCCCACATTAGGAAGCCTTGCGGAAAGTATCTCCGCCACCTCCGTAGAAGGCGTTATGGGATAGCCGGCGTAGAAACGGCACCCGGCATACAGCGCGCCCTCGGAGCAGGCTTCGTTACCCTGAACAAGTTTTTTAGACCTTTTCTCGGCCATCCCTTAAAACCCCTTTTCCCAGAGGAACCCTTTTTGTAAAAGTGTTCCTCTGGACTCCTCCCAAAAACTTTTAAATTTAAGAGGTTTTGGGAGTGCGGGAACCTTTACAGAAAAGGTCCCTCTGGTCAGTCAAAGACCTGTATCGCAAAATCCGGACACCTTAAGTCGCACAACTGGC
>JACRCB010000028.1 GCA_016219165.1 Deltaproteobacteria bacterium
CAAGGTATGCTATTGCTGCCCATGTGCGCTTTGCCTCTTTTACTTTCGTGCTAATCTCATGCCAAAGGTCTTCATTGGCAATAAAGCGTAATATAACTGCTTTCACGTGCGGTGTAACCCTCCCCTTTTCAGGCCCGTAGATTGGGTTAGCCCCGTATCAAGTACGGGGTAAACTCCAGCGTAACCCAACTATTATTCACGGCCAACACCTTCAAATACAATCTCGCGGCCTGTCCCCCAATCACTGCTATAAATGCCCTGGCTTACATACCTGTGGAAAATTGAGTAAGTCCAATCCTTAGGTGACTTAACAAACCCGTGTCTTGCCGGATTACACTTGCAAGGGTGGGGCTACCGCCCACCCTTGCAAGGCCGGGCCTCGCCTATTTTTTCTGCATCATCTCATCTTGTTTTTTCTGCATCATCTCCTGCCTCTTCTGCATCATCTCATCGAGTCTTTTCGTCATACCATCGAGTTTATCCATCATCTCGGTCAGTTTCTTCTTATCCTCCGCCGAAGGGGAATGGGACAGATTCTTCAATATCCCGAGGGTTTCCTTCGTTATGCCGAGCATATCCTTAAGCATCTGGTGATGTTCTCTTTCCACGGCCCCCTTCTGGCCCCCCATCATCATCTGCTGCCCCCCTTCCATGCCTTGCATGCCCTGCATGCCTTGCTCCCCTCCCATCTGTGCGGATGCGGGCATAACCGCGGGCGAAAGGAAAAGTATCGTGAATGCAAAAAACGCTGCGATAACGGTCTTCATGGGTCTCTCTCCTTTTAAAGCCGATTTGATTTATCCTGAAATCTTATCACACCTTTTGGCGTTGGCAAGCCGGGGCGTAGAAAAACCTGAAATACCTGATGCAATATTTTTTCGGATAATGTATAATTAATAATTAATTTCTCTTAAGGGCCCCCTCTCATATATGGCAAGGAAACTTGAAAAAACCGACATATTCCCGGCTCTTCCGTCAACCCCGCCGGATAAAGGCGCCCTCAGGATAGAGGGGCTCAGGCAGAATAACCTCAAAAACATAAGCCTCACCATCCCCCACAACTCTATCACCGCCATCGTAGGCCCGAGCGGAAGCGGGAAATCATCGCTCGCGTTCGACACCCTCTTTGCCGAAGGCAGGTGGAGGTTTATGGAATCGCTTTCGACCTATACCCGCCTCTTCCTCGAACGGATGGACAGGCCCGACCTCGACAGGATTCAGAATATCCGCCCGGCGATAGCGATAGAGCAGAAAAACCCGGTAAGGACAAGCCGCTCGACCGTCGGGACCGCAACCGAAATAAACGACCACCTGAGGGTCCTTTTGCGAGGGCCGGGGACATCCACTGCCCTGACTGCGGCCTACCCATAACCCGGCAGGACCCCGGCAGCGCGGCCGATGAACTCATGGAGAAATACGCTGGGGAGAAGGCCCTTGTGGGCTTCACCATCAAGACGGCGGACAAAGGACGGGCGGATATCGAACGAATACTCATTGAGCTTTTGAAAAGGGGGTTTGTAAGGATAAAACTTAAGGACGGTGTTTTTGACATAAGCGGCGCCGTGCCCGCGGGCATTGAGGGGATGACGGAGATACCCGTGGTCGTTGACCGGCTCATGTTGAAGCCCGCGGACAAGGCGAGGCTTGTAGAATCCATCGAGGCCGCCTACAGGGAGGGGGAAGGGTGCGCATGGTTTGAGGTGCCCGGCAGGGAAACAATAAAACTCACGAGGGACGCGAGGTGCGTCCATTGCGCGGCCGGCATCGAAAAGCCGGCCCCCCTCCTTTTCTCTTTCAACCACCCCGTGGGCGCATGCGCCCAGTGCAAGGGCTTCGGCAACATCCTCAATTACGACGAAAAAAAAATCGTGCCGGAAGAAAGCCTTACCCTCAGGGAGGGCGCAATCGAGCCGTGGACAAAGCCGTCTTACACATGGTGGTATGAAGGACTCGAAAGGCATGCGGAAAAATATTCCATAGACCTCGACAGAATATATTCCGAACTGACGAAGAAAGAGAAAAAACTCCTTTTCAAGGGCGCCGGGGATTTCGAGGGGATAGACGGCTTTTTCGAATACCTCGAAACGAAAAAATACAAACTCCACATAAGGGTATTCCTTTCGAGGTACAAGGGACATTTTACGTGCCCCGCGTGCAAGGGCACAAGGCTCAAGAAGAAATCCCTCTGCGTAAAGGTCGGGGGGCTTAACATAGCGGAGGTCTCGGCCATGACCATAACGGAGTGCAAGGGGTTCTTCGACGCCCTGCATCTGACGCCGGTAAGGAGGGAGATAGCGAAGGAACCCCTTAAACAGATAAGGTTGAAACTCGATTTCCTGACCTCGACCGGCCTCGGCTACATAACCCTCGACAGGCTCACCCGGACCCTTTCGGGCGGGGAGGCGCAGAGGATTGCGCTCGCCAACCAACTCGCCTCGGCCCTTTCCGGGGTCTTATACATACTCGACGAGCCCTCCATAGGGCTCCACCCCAGAGACATCGGCAGCCTCATCGAAGAGATAAAGAAACTCTCCTCAAGGGGAAATACCGTCGTCGCCGTGGAGCACGACCCCGCTATAATAATGTCGGCGGATTACATAGTGGAACTGGGGCCGGGTTCGGGGGAGATGGGAGGGAGGCTCGTTTACTGCGGCCCGGCAAAGAATTTCCTCGAGGCGGGCAGCACCCTCACATCCCAGTACCTTACCGGCAAGAAGCGGATAAACGTTCCGATGTGGAGGAGGAAGGGCAAGGAGCGCCTGACGCTTAAGGGGGCGAAGGGTAATAACCTCAAAGACGTTCTTTTCAACATACCGCTCCGGACGTTTGTCTGCGTTACCGGGGTGTCGGGTTCCGGCAAAAGCAGCCTCGTTACGGACACCCTCTACAGGGCCGTCGCCCCCCGCTTCGGGCTCAAGACGTCTTGCCCCCTGCCCTATGACTCGATAGAGGGCGTTGAATTCATAAACGCCGTAAGACTCGTGGACCAGGAACCCATAGGAAAAACCCCGAGAAGCAACCCCATAACCTACATAGGGTGTTTCGACGACATCAGGCATTTCTTCGCGCAGCTCAAACCCGCCGTTTCAAGTAGTATCACGGCCGGCAACTTCTCCTTCAACGTCCCGGGCGGGAGATGCGAGACGTGCAAGGGCGAGGGGGTCACGAGGCTTGAGATGTATTTTCTCCCGGACGTATACATAACCTGCGGGGGTTGCAACGGCAGAAGGTACAAGCCCCGGATACTCGAGATAACGCATCACGGCAAGAACATCCACGACGTCCTCGGCATGACGTTCGACGAGGCCTCGGGGTTTTTCCATGGCATTGCCCACCTCGCAAAAAAAATCTCCGTCCTGAGGGAAGTGGGGCTTGGGTACTTAAGGCTCGGGCAATCCGCGACAACACTTTCGGGGGGCGAGGCGCAGAGGCTCAAGATAGCGAGGGAACTCACCGAACATAGAGTCCCCTGCCTCTACATACTCGATGAGCCGACAACGGGGCTGCACCCCGACGACATAAGGAAACTCCTCTCCGTCCTCGGAAGGCTCGTGGACAACGGCAGCACGGTCATCGTCGTCGAACACAACCTCGACTGCATAAAGACGGCGGACTACGTCGTGGACCTCGGCCCCGAAGGGGGCGACGGCGGCGGCCGGGTCATAGCCGCCGGCCCACCCGAAAAGATTGCAAAGACAAGAGAAAGTCATACGGGAAGGTACCTTAAAGAAGTCCTCTCCGCCTCTACATAATGGATATTCCCCTGAACTCAGGCGGACATTACGCCTCCCCTTAAAGAACTTTCAGGCTTGACACAAATGGGGTTACAAGGTAAGATAACCTCGCGAAAATGTCGCCTCGCAAAGGGAGACGTGTGCAATGGGCATAAAAAAAATCGTTTTCATAGAGACCCGCCCGCCGGACCTCCATGTGTTTGCAAGGTCCCCCATACCGCGGCTCGGCACGGTGCTCATGGGCACCATCCTTAAAAAACATGGCTACGACGTCAAAAGTTACGTCGAGGTCGTGGGCGAGATAGACATCGAGGACATACTTACCGCCGATTGCGTGGGACTTTCCACCATCACCTCCACAGCCCCGCGCGCCTATGAAATAGCAAAACTCCTTAAAGATGCCGGGATACCCGTATTCATGGGGGGCCCCCACGTGACCTATCTGGCGGAAGAGGCGCTTCAATACTGCGATTATGTCATAAGGGGCGAGGCCGACGAATCGATAGTTGATTTCATAAAGGCCCTGGATAAAGGCGCGGGATTTGAGAATATTCAGGGGCTTTCCTACAGAAAAGACGGCGCCATAACACACAACAGAACCCTCTATTACTGTAAGGACCTCAACGTACTCCCCGCCCCGGATTTCTCCATCATCAAGGGGCTCGAGGTTGACCCGTTCAAGAAACTTTCCATAACTCCGATAATGACGTCGAGGGGATGCCCCTACGACTGCAGCTTCTGCAGCGTAACGCAGATGTTCGGCCACCAGTACAGGTTCAGAAGCACCGAAAGGGTGATGGAGGAGGTCGAAAACGCCATGCGCGGAGGAGCGAAGTGGGTGTTCTTTTACGACGACAACTTCACCGCCAACAAGCAAAGGACAAAGGAACTGCTTAAAACGATGATAGAAAAAAAACTCACCCCCAACTGGACCGCTCAGGTGAGGGTCGATGTGGCAAAGGACGTGGAGCTCCTTGACCTCATGAAAAGGTCGGGCTGTCATACGGTCTATATAGGTTTCGAATCGATAAACCCCGAGACCCTCAAGATATACAACAAAAAACAGTCGGTCGAGGACATAGAGAAATGCATAAGGCTGCTCCACAAGGAAGGGATCCGCATACACGGGATGTTTGTCTTCGGCTCGGATGAGGACACAACGGACACCATCAGCCAGACGGTAAGGTTCGCCAAGAAAAACGACCTCGAGAGCGTTCAGTTCCTGGTGCTCACCCCTCTTCCGGGGACGAAACTCCACCATGAACTCGAACATGACGGCCGCGTCGTGTCACACGACTGGAGCCTCTATGACGCGCACCACGTCGTCTTCGAACCCAAGAAGATGAGTTACTACGACCTGCAGTCCGAGACCCTGAAGGCGTCCAAGGACTTCTATTCCGTCTGGCAGATAGCCAAAAGGGCGCTTCGCCGGGACTGGTTCAACGTGATGATAAAGGCTTACGGAAGAAGCCTTACGAGGAAATGGCTCGAGAAAAATACCTACTTCATCGACTATACCAAAAAACTCACCAGCGTCGGCAAAAAAGTGGAAATTACCGCAAGGAAGACCGCGGAGGACGTAAAGGAGAAGTTCAGGAAACAGGAACTTTCCGGGGGCCTCATCCGGCGCCCGAACTCGCAGGCGCTTCTTAAATAATCAAGGGGCGCTGAAAATCCCGGATTGCCGCCCTCTGAAGCAGGCCTAAGCCATAAACAGAGCAGAGAGAATCTCGCCCAGAAGTAAATCAATAAGTTGCCGGTTGCCGTGCCGTAAAAATTTATTGCAGCGGACCACCGGATTAAACCGGATAAACATATGAAAAAAACGATTGTTTTACTGATACTCGTTACGGCAGCGTGGTGTAAGAGCGCCGCCGCCGAACCCCTTTACCCCTACGCGGACGGGTGCATCTTTACGGATTGCGGTGAAAACACGCGGTCATCGGCCCCGGGCTGGGATTCCCTTTCTCCGGAGGCCCCGGCGTGCGGGGACATTCCTGCGGATAACCCAGCCGCAGCCGGGGAGGAAGAACAGTCCTACGGGTATAACGAAGAGCCGTACCTCGATGTGCCCGTGGTCATGAACCCGAAGGTTGAAAACTACATGGAATACTTCCAGGCGCGCGGGAGAAAGGTCTTTACGCGGTGGCTTGAGAGGAGCCAGGCGTATCTGCCGATGGTGAAGGAGATACTCAGCGGCACGGGGCTGCCTGCGGACCTCGCCTATCTTGCCCTCATCGAGAGCGGATTCAACCCCAATGCGCGCTCGCGCGCAAGGGCGGTGGGGATGTGGCAGTTCATATCCGGGACGGCGAAGAAATACGGCTTGAAGGTCAATTGGTGGATAGACGAGAGAAGGGACCCCGAAAAAGCAACCATAGCCGCCGCCAGTTACCTTAAAGACCTGTATGGGATATTCAACTCATGGGACCTTGCGGCCGCAAGTTACAACGCCGGGGAAGGCCGCATAAGCAGGGCGATGGTGAAATACAAGACGGAGGACTTCTGGGAACTCGCGTCCAAAAAGAAGGCGATAAAAAGCGAGACGAGGGACTATGTGCCGAAATACATCGCCGCCATGCTCATGGCGAAGGACCCCGAAGGCTACGGCTTTACCGAACTGAACTACATGGAACCGCTCTCCTATGAAAAAGTAAGCGTCCACGAGCCAACGGACTTGAAGGTCATAGCATGGGCCGCGGGCACAACCGTCGAGGAGATAGATTTGCTCAACCCCGAACTCCTCCACTGGTTTACCCCTCCCGATTATCCGGACTACCGGATAAAAATACCGGCCGGGACAAAGAAACTCTTCGATGAGAGGATGGCCCAGGTTCCTAAACCGGAAAAACTCAAATTCCACGAACACAAACTCAAGAAAGGGGAAACGCTCGCGCAGGTTGCGCGCCTCTATAAAACCGACATAAAACAGATTATGTACTTAAACGAGATAAAAAACCCCCGCTCCATCAGAACCGGACGGGTGATAGTCGTGCCCGTAAGACCAAGAGATAATACGAAACACGCGGAGGCCGTTCCCCCCGCCCCGAAAACATATACCGTCAGAAAGGGCGATACGCTGTGGGAGATATCGAGACGGTTTGACGTGGGACTCGAAGATATTGTCAAGATAAACGACCTCCGGACCTCCGGCAGCATCATGCCCGGCCATGTAATATACCTGAAAGAGGCCTCGCTGGACACGACCGAAAAATCGAAGAATTAGCAGGTTGAGAGGACTTGGGGATATAAATGCTCAGAACCCTCTACTGGACGAAGAAGGGCGTTATTATGCTCGACCAGAGGCTTTTGCCCGGGAGGGCCGTTTACAGGAGATTCACCGGCTATAGAGATGTGGCGGATGCCATAAAGAAACTCGTTGTAAGGGGCGCGCCGGCCATAGGTGTGGCCGCGGCAATGGGGGCGGCGCTGGGGGCGATAAAGGTCAAGGCAAAGGATGCAGACGGGTTTAAAAAGAAATTTAAAAAGGTTTTAGACCTCCTCGCATCCACAAGGCCGACCGCGGTAAATCTTTTCTGGGCCATAGAGAGGATGAGAAGGGTTGCGGATTCATCCGGAAATGCGACCGCAGGGGAAATTAAAAAACGGCTCGTAAAAGAGGCAAGGAAAATTTACGCCGAGGATATAAGGATAAACAAACTCATGGGCGGGCACGGCAGCCGCCTTATAAAGAATAATTCCACCGTCCTCACCCACTGTAACGCCGGGGCCCTCGCAACGGCCGGATACGGCACCGCCCTCGGGGTTATAAGAGGGGCGGTCGATAGAGGCAAAAAAATAAGGGTATTCGCGGACGAGACCCGCCCCGTGCTTCAGGGCGCGCGGCTTACGGCATGGGAACTCAAGCAGGATAAAATAGACTGCATTCTCATAACCGACAACATGGCGGGCTCAATGATGCAAAAGGGCCTTATAGACTGCGTGGTCGTCGGGGCGGACAGGATAGCCGCAAACGGAGACGTGGCGAACAAGATAGGGACGTATCCGGTGGCGGTTCTCGCAAAGGCGCACAATATCCCTTTTTACGTTGCGGCCCCGCTCTCTACGATAGACATGAAGATAAAGCACGGCAACGGCATACCGATAGAGGAGCGCGATTCCACGGAGGTAACCCACATAAGGGGCAAAAGGATAGCGCCGGCGGGCATAAAAGTGAGAAACCCCGCCTTCGACGTAACCCCGAACAGACTCGTAACCGCGATAATAACGGAAAAGGGGGTCGTAAGGGCGCCTTATGGGAGGAATATAAGGAGGTTGTTCTCGTAAATCCTCTGATATCTGCGCAGAAATAGACGTCATAAGAAACGAATTTATCTGTCTTGACAATGGGGATAGGTTTAGTTGGTTAGATTTTAAACAGCTGTAGCACTTTGTTCGAGTGATCCCCTATAGAACGAGACCTAACGGACTTTAAGCCGTTTCCCAGTTCATCTTTCTGCGCTACACCCTCATTGCGAAGCCTTTGCAGTGCCTTTTTGCAGTACTCTGCGCTGTTCTCAATTAATACACACCTACGACCGAGCGAAAGCGCGGCAATACCCGTAGTGCCGCTCCCGGCGAACGGGTCAATAACAAGACCATCCTCAGGACACAATAATTTTATAAAAAATAACGGGAGGTCTATTGGGTATACCGCGGGGTGTCCCTTATTTTTGCCGACAAGGGCGAGGCTCAAAACGTTTGAAGGTGATACGGTTTGCTTACCGACCCATCTTGATATGTCGCGTCCAAAACCGCTCGCATTAGCGGAGTTATGCCTCTTAAGGTCGTTTTGACCGAGTTTGTTCAAACGCGAGGCAACCCAATCCCCTATAGGCCGCCTTACCGCTTCAGTATTGAAATAAGGTCGTTTTGTCTTCGCCAGATGAAAGCAATATTCCCACCCATCGCGTAAACGATTCGGCCAGCGGCCGGGCATCGGATTTGTTTTATGCCAGATATAATCTTCTATCGGAGACCAACCGCGCTGGCACAATGCGTCAATAGTGCGCCAAACATAGCGATGCTTAACGCCTTTTACCACTTTATCTTTGATGTTTATAACCAGGCTTCCCGTCGGTTTAAGCGTGTTATAGAAAGCCTCATGAAATGTAAGAAACCATTCCGCAAATTTATCCGGATGCACACTGTCATAATGTTTTTTCCTTGCATCGGCATAGGGCGGCGAAGTCACAATCAAATCGGCCAGACCGAAGAAAGAGGGCAATTCTACGCGACTGTCTCCGTGAATGACCGTGCACGTGATGTCGGCTTTCTTAACTATTATTTTTCTTTCCGGCAAG
>JACRCB010000029.1 GCA_016219165.1 Deltaproteobacteria bacterium
CGTCGAGCCTCGACTTTTTGCAAGGCACCTTGGCGAGAAGGCATCTACGACCAAATCCGAAGTGATGTCGATGCAAGGCAGTCTTAGTATCGAGCGGATGTGCCACTTGGCCCGCGTAAGCCGGGCTGGCTTAAGGCCATAAAATATCGAAACGGGCATAACCACTGTAACGCACCTAATTCCACGACTTCAAAGGCAAAACGGGAAACCGGGCTTCGATTTTTACACCAAGAATTCTTTTATACGAACTTGCTCATTATATAAATGATTTCAGGGGTTTTCCAGAGGATTTTCTGGTAAAATATAAGGGCGTATCAGGAGGGCTCAAAATGCCGGACAGGGACGTTGAGACCATACGAGACCTGATTTTTTATCAATACGCCAAGATAGTCGCCAGGAGGGCGTTTGACTCGCCCGACGGCATGGAGGCGAAGAGGCGCAATTACGGATTCATAAAGAAGACCTTTGGCGAGTTGAAGTCGGGCGCGAAATCATGGTCCGAGATTACCCGCGAAGACTGGCAGTTCGTCGAAGCGGACAAAAAATGCATCTACTGTGGCGCTGAAGACGACCTCCACAGGGAGCATATCGTCCCGGGCTCCATAAAGATCAAACCGGAGTGCGGCACTTGCGACAAGGTTCAGGGCATCCATAACCAGATATGGGCCTGCCGCAGCTGCAACTCGTCAAAAGGAGACAGAGGGCTCTACGAGTTCTACAGAAGAAGGAATCCGACCGAAAAGAAGTTCTACGACCTCATCCCGCCGCTTCTTGAGAAGAAGTATTTAAAGACCATCTACAATTGCCACGAATGTGCCCGGACGCTCGGCGCGGGAGACATGGACGGGGACGGCGAGTTGACGGTGCTTGACATAGGCTTCATAATCCGCTGAAAGGCGAGGGGGGGGGTATGAGACGCCAAGCGGTTCCTGATTGTCCGTCTGGAAACCCAAGTGTCAACCGTCAACCCAGAAAAATTATCTATTACTGGCGCAATGTCGGCGGTCGAACCACCCTCGGCGAAGTCGCCGGAAGGACCCGGACGGAACAAGAAAGGTTGGCATAAGATTGGCAAAATGCACTGGTATAAGCCTAAGGAAGGTCGAGTCAGCGCTTGCTGGATTCACATATACCCATGAATGATTGTGATGTTATAGACGCCTTCGTCGAACATCTTAGAGGACATGGTTATCCCGGCCTCAAGGTTGAGGAACGGCCAGATAAAAAGAATAGGAACTCACGCGACATTGACGCAATCGCTGGCCCGTTTGCAATCGAGCATACAAGCATTGACGCCCTTCCCGAGCAACGCAGAGATGCGGATTGGTTTCTGAAGGCTGTTGGTGGGATTGAGAAAGAACTCCCCAAAAAGGTCTTGTTTCGACTGAGAATCATCATTGAGTATACCGCCGTCAAGAAAGGGCAGAAGTGGGATGAGATTCGCAAGGGACTGATGAATTGGATATCTGACCAGGCTCCGCATTTGGCGGATGGGCGCCACGTTCTCAACGGTGTTTCAGGGATTCCCTTTAAGCTACACGTAACGAAGGCGAGCGATCGTCCGCCGGGCGTATTCTTCTCACGCTTCGTGCCGCCTGACGAAACTCTATCCAGCCGTGTCAAGACAAAGTGCGATGAAAAGGCAAAGAAACTCTTAAGATACAAAACGCATAAGACGACGGTGCTCTTGACGGTGCTCTTGATCGAGAGTGACGATATTGCCCTTATGAGTGAGTCGATGATACGTGATGCAATCCAGAAGGCTTATCCGGAAGGCCCTCCGACTGGAGTTGATCAGATTTGGTATGCGGACACGTCTATTCCCAATGAGATCGAATTTAGCAGAGTGGGCTGATGACGAGATTGAAAGAAGTGGCTGTCTGGGGGGCACATTACATACGATGCACTCTGACTGTGCCCACTTTTGTGCCCCCTTGAGCGGGAAATGGCGGAATTGCCCGAACAGCCGGAAATATTAGAAATATTAGAAACCTTTAAAAATCAACAAATTGGAAGAAAGCCAGACGGCGCACGGGGTTACAAGTTTTCAAGCCTTAGAACTTTCACGGCGGTAACCTGGGTTCGAATCCCAGTGGGGACGCCAAGAAAAAGACAAGGGATTTGCATGAAATGCAAATCCCTTTTTTGTTTAGAGCAAAAAAGGAGTTTGTGTTAAAATCGGCGGTGAATATATCCGCCCATTTATTCTAACGCGGGGCAGGCCATGGAAAACAAAATAATGGCCGCTGTGGGGTTGTTGAAAAACCTCCCGTGTGTCATTGCGAGGGGCTTTAGCCCCGAAGCAATCCCTCCGAAATTACACGATTGTTGAGATTGCTTCGCTTCGCTCGCAATGACAGTATGAGCCTTTTTCAACAGTCCCGCTGTCCCTATTTTAATATGTTCACGAGAAAATTTATCGGATTTTTCGGCGCGTCGGCCGGCGGAGCAATCGGCTGGTGGGTCGGGGATAATGTCGGGATTATGACGGCTTTGGTGCTGAGCTCGATAGGAACGGGGTTAGGCTACTACTTGGCCAAACGGTTTTTAGTGCCGTAGTACCGTAGGTTGTGTTAGCCCCGTATCAACTCTTGCCTCGTACTTGATACGGGGACGGGGTAAACTCCAGCGAAACCCGACAACTCAAATTTTCACTCAGAAATCTTCAATCCCCGAAACTCCATGGAAATAAAACGTAATCGGCGCCATCGGTTCACTCGCCGGTATAGGCGTAATCGTTGTAGGCCATCAATGTGAGGATTGTAGACACCCTGACGCGCCTGTCGAATAGTTTGGGCAGTATCTTAATAATAAATTTCGTCCTTGCGAGTTTGAATGAGAAAATCAAGGTGAAAAGCCGGACTGCAAAGAGGAGGCGGTATTTGAATTTTATAGGGTCCACCTCGTTGGAATGTTTCCAGAAGTCGATATTCCAGTAGAAGTTGAGTTTTCTTAATATGGAATCAAAAGAGTAGACCCGTTTGATTACCCTTCTGTACCCGGCCTGCAGCTCCCCGGCGGTCATACATGAAGGGGAAAAGACGACGGTCTTGGCATCGTATTTACTCCAGTCTTTATGGATAATCCTCCCTTCCGCGTCAAAACGGCTGAAGAGTTTGGTGCCGGGAAAGGGCGTAAGGATATTGACTAACGGCATCAGCAGCATGGTTTCCTCGATAAAATCTATCAACTCGTCAAAGGCCGGCTCCGTATCGAAATCGTATCCCAGTATGAATGAGCCGTGGACCAATATCCCGTATGATTGTATCTTTTTGATGGCGTCTTTGTAATTGAGTTTCAGATTAACCTTCTTGTCCATACGGGACAGATTTTTTTCCGATACGGATTCGAACCCTATCAGGATGGCCCCGCACCCGCTGTCCTTCATCAACCGGAGCAGTTCATCGTCCTGCGCTATGTTTATTGAGGCCTGGCATGACCAGTTGAGCCTGTACGGCTTCAATGCCGGGAAAAGCTCGCGGGCGAATTTCCTGTCCGAGATGATATTGTCATCCGCGAAGAAAATGGACTTTTTCTTGTATTTGGCGTCTCCCGCGGCGAGACCCTCAATCTCCCTTATGACCTGACCGATGGATTTGCTTCTGATGCTCTTTCCGTCATAGGCATAGACGGAGCAGAATTCACAGTGGAAGGGGCATCCCTTTGTGGTCTGAACGATATCTGAAAAGTATTTGTTTTTTGAAAGGACAGACCTTCTGGGGCCCGGCCATGCCTTCAGGTCTATTTTCCTTCCGGCCTCGTAAGTCCTCTTTAAGGCGCCGTTTTTCGCGTCCAGCAACACCTGTTGCCAGACCTCCTCGGCCTCCCCTATCACCACGGTATCGCAGTGTTGAAGGGCCTCTTCAGGGCGCATAGAGGGGTGTATCCCCCCCAAAACGGTCTTTACGCCTTTCTGCCGGAACCTCCAGGATATATCATAGGCCCTATTGGAGAACATCGTCCTTAAGCTTATCCCCGCGAGGTCCGCTCCCCAGTCATAATCAATGTCCTCTATGTTCTCGTCAAAGACCCTTATCTCATGCTCCGGCGGGGTCAGGGACGCCAGGGTGGGGATAGCCAGAAGGTATGAAAAGTATTTCCTTGAAATCAGGAATTTAGAAAAGAACTTATAATCGTAGAAACTCTTTTCAAATTCAGAGATATTTTTTGGTATTATCAGGGCTATTTTCATAATATAAAAACATCGTCGGCAGACGGTAGAATGTCCGGTCATTAGAGGATATAATAAACCTTTTCGATGGATTAAACAATGAAAACACGGCTCCCCCCATGCTCTCCGTTGCCCGCCCGGCCGCCGGATTCGTTACCATCTCTTTCTTGCCGCCGCTCGGGTCCCCCATTTATTTTTCAACGGTGGCCGTAAGCACCATGTAGAAGTCCGTCTCCTCATCGGTCTTTCCGGCCCCTCCAAGGAATCGTGTTACAGTGGATTCCCTGTCCGCGGGACTGCCGCCCAGAACGACCGGTTCCCCGTCTTTTACGTCCACGGTGGTGGAGATACGGTTGAACCTTATCGTGCCCCTTCCGGCGTCGGTGATATAAGATACCTCCGGCGTAATGGTAACCGTTATGGTATTGCCTTTCACCAACGGCAAAACGGCAAAACCGGTATTCACGTCCTTGAATCTCAACTGACTCGCATAATAACCGTTATTTCTGGAGTATGCATAAAACCAGTCCACGTAGGGTATGCTTGTGCCCGCGGAAATGCTCCCCTCTTTTCCGCTTAAGACAAGGAGGCTTTGCTCGCCTCTTCTTTTAATCTTTTCCTCTTTAACCTCCGCTTTGGCTTCTACGTTGACTCCGCCGGGGGATTGCGTTTTTACGAAATTCCCTACAAGCCAGTGGCTGCCTTTATAATTCCATTTTATATCTATCCCGGAGGCCCTCAGACTTTTACCGTCCGCATACCCTACCTTCACCCTTACCTGCGCCGTCCTCACGTCCGTCTCTTTCAAGAGGTTTTCTATCTGGACGATATTGGGAGGGAAGTCCTTAACCATAATGATGTTCGTGCCCCTGTTGACGGCAATCCTGCCCTCCGGGGATAAAAGATTCCTTGCCATCGCCGCGGCTTCTTCCGCATCCATATAATTTATCTGGAATATTTTTACCGCCGGTTCTTCGCCGCCGTGTGCGCACAAAGTCACGGCGAATACGGCGGCGAAGCAGAGGATGATTATTAACCGCGCCGATTTCCTCAAGGGTTTTTCCTCCGTCATTTTTTTTGAATCCGGGAAACAAGCCGATAATGGAAGATTATAGCAGATGGAGTCCTTTTTTGTTGGAATGGGAGTTTTTTTGTGGTAAAAATCTAACGGGGAAAGAATCAAATACCAGGGAGGGCGGCCAGACATGGAATTGATAGACCTTAAAGAAAGGGTAGGTTTTTCATCGGAGTTTACTCCCCGGATATTGAGGGTGAGGCCCGAGTATAAGGTGCCGCTTATATGCATGGAGCCCGGTCAGGAAATACCGGCGCACCCAAGCGGCACCGGGATATTCTATTTCATAAGCGGCAAAGGGGTTATGACGGTCGGGGGGAAAGCGGTGGAGGTCGGGGCGGGCGACATGGTCTTTGCGGAGAAGGGGGAGACGAGGGGGATAAAGGCAACGGAGAGGTTGACGGCCTTTGCGGTGAGTCTGGGCTGATTCCCTGAAATGGCCAGTAGAGCGGAGGAGAACTTCGACGCGCGCAAGACCGGCTGCCGCAGCCGGCGGCGAAGGGCTTGAAGATGCGTTACGGGCTTCCCCGGTTTTCCCGGGGCGGCGATAAGGAGGCGGGTCATGAAAAAACTTTTATTTTGTTGTTTCTCTTCGATGATAATTTTTACGGGATGCGTCAGCAGCCAGACCTACAAAAAAACCTTTGATGAATCGGAAACAAGACTGACGCGGCTTGAGAAGGTCTCTCGGGAACTGGAGGGCGAGAAGAAGGCAAACGAAATCCTCAGGAAAGACCTCGCGGACCAGGCGGCATTGAAGGAGAAAGAGATTTCCTCCCTCAAGGGCCGGATTGAGGAGTTGGGCGGCAAGGGGATAATGACGTCAAAAGAGATTGAGGACTTAAGGCTGGAAAACGGGAGGCTCTCCGCCGCGGATAAGGCCAAGGCAGGGGAACTCGTTTCCCTTAAGGAGGAACTCGCCAACGGGGCCAAGGAAAAAGATTATCTCGGCCGCGAGGTTGAACGGCTTAAGGTGAAGGCCGGGGAGATAAGTTCCGAAAAGGAGAAGGAGATCTCAGACGTCAGGAATACGTATGAAAACCTCGTTAAAGAAATGAAATCGGAGATAGAAAAAGGGGACATCAGGATAACACAGGCCATTGACAGGCTTTCCGTAAACATGGTGGAGAAGATACTTTTCGATTCGGGCAAGGCGGAGTTGAGGCCCGGCGGATTGACGGTCATCAAGAGGGTGGGAGACATCCTTAAAAAGGCCTCCGACAAGCAGATAAGGGTAGAGGGGCATACCGACAACGTCCAGATAGGCGCGAGGATAAGGGAGAGATATCCGACCAACTGGGAACTCTCAACGACGCGGGCGACGAATGTAGTGCGGTATCTTGAGGACAAGGTCGGCGTAGACCCGAGGCTTTTGTCGGCGGCGGGATTTGCCGACAAGAAACCGGTTGCCGCCAACGATACCGTGGAAGGCCGCGCCCAGAACAGAAGAATCGAAATAGTCCTTCTGCCGCTCGATGTGGACCGCGTCCTGGAGGAGTTAAAGAAATAGGGGTTGCTCGGAGCGGGGCTTGAGTTTCTAATATGAGGAATACGGGCAACCTATCTGGTTCCGGCGCTTTTAAATCATCCGGCACCCTTGGCCCAGTAATGGAGACTCCCGTAACACCAGAGTGATAAAACAGGCAAAAAATGCTATACTGTATTATTATGACGGCAGAGGAACTCATAGGGGTCTGGAAAGAGACGGCGGAAAGACACGGGTATGTTCTGAACACAAAGAAGGCGGGGTATATCGAGAAGGGGGCCGCTATCTGTGTAAAGATATTC
>JACRCB010000030.1 GCA_016219165.1 Deltaproteobacteria bacterium
ATGATGCCGAAGGACGAACCCGCCGGATAATGGCCGGCAGCGCCATGAAAATCGTCTGTCTGAAAAACATCTAATGGTTCATGGGTGTGGAGTGTCAACGTCATGGGCGACTTCCACTTTGAACACGTTGGCCAGGGGTATTGTGGAGATTGTGCCGTTCAAAGTGGTGCTGGGTGCACCCCATTCAGCCGGCCATATTTTCGAGCGTTTGCCTGTAGACCTCAAAGTCCCTGTCTGAAAAAAGG
Source organism: Deltaproteobacteria bacterium (assembly GCA_016219165.1). Taxonomy (GTDB): domain Bacteria; phylum Desulfobacterota; class GWC2-55-46; order GWC2-55-46; family DRQE01; genus JACRCB01. Next base: position 246 of record JACRCB010000030.1, read on the forward strand.
ACAAACCTTACAAGTTCGATTCCTTTTTGCTTCTTCAGGAAATCCATGACCGTCCTTAACGCCACCCCGGCCGCATCCTTTACCGGGTAGCCGTAGGCTCCGGTCGATATGGAAGGGAAGGCAATGCTTTTAAGACCCTTCTCCAATGCGAGTTCGAGGCTCTTCCTGTAGGCGCCCATGAGAAGCGCCTTTTCCCCGCTGAGGCCGTCCCTGTATACCGGACCAACGGCATGTATTACATAACGCGCCTTAAGTCCCCCGCCCTTCGTTATGACGGCGCTTCCCGTCGGGCAGCCGCCGAGCCTCCCGCACTCCTCCATAATCCGCGGCCCGCCCGCCCTGTGTATGGCGCCGTCAACCCCGCCGCCTCCGGCAAGCCTCGAATTCGCGGCATTTACAATGGCGTCGGTAGACTCGTCCGTTATGTCGCCCCTTACAAGGGATAAACGGGCGCCGTCGACCTTTATCGTTCTTTCCATACGGGCCTGTGTTATATTTTAGCCCAACAAAGAAATTCCGCAAGTGTCCGGGAAACCTTTTTTGTAAACTCCTTCCGGACCTATTTCAGCGTTGCCCCGGCAAAAGGTTTCCCGTGGTCATACTTTCATTGCTTCCAGACGGTAATGCGAGGGGTCAAGGGATGATTCGCGGGTAATCTCGAAGCCGGCGCCTTTAAGGAGTGTAACCGCGTCCTCCCGGCGGATTCTCTCTTCGAAAGGCGGCCCGTGGTCCTCGACCTTCTTCTCCCAGTCGAGGAGAAGCACCTTTCCCCCGTCTTTCAATACCCTCCTTACCTCTTTCAGGAAAAGGGGTTTCGATTCGGTCTCGTGGAGGACGTAGGCCATGAGCGCAAAATCGACCATTTTGCCGCCGACGGGCATGGTATGTTCCCCGCTCTTTACCGGGATTATATTGGTACGGCCGGATATCCTTTTTTTAAGTTCAGCGAGCATCTCATCCTGCATGTCTACGGCATAGACCGTCCCCTTCTTTCCCACCACCCCCGATGCCGGGATTACGAAAAAACCCGGGCCGCACCCGATGTCCGCAAAGGTCATCCCCTTTTTAAGGCCGGCGCCTTTTAAAAGGCCTTCGGCCGTAATGCCCCCGAGCCTGTCTCTCCTCATAAGGCGTTCGATATTCTGAGGGCTGAACTTGTGGGGCATATAAAACCCTTTCCCCATGAAAACCCCTTTACAAAGGGTTTTCCGCTTCTCCGGAATTTTTTTAAAGCCCGCCCGCCCTGATAAAGACCGCGAGCACCACTATGATGAGCGCAATCAGGAAATTACCCCTGCCCAGTATCACGGCGGCCCATGAATACTCCCGCGACTGCCGAGCCTTCGGCCCGACCCAGAAATCATGGACGGCGCTCGTCACGACGATTAAGGCGACAAACGAAATCTTAAAAAGGACCGCCTTGCCGTATGCGGTGGAATGGAAAGCCGGGTCAACGAGCATAGCCGGCGTAACACCCAAAAGATAGAGATTAAAAGGCCCGGTAACAACGAGTGCTACTATCGCAATCCACCCCCAGAACCTGAACTTTTTCCCTACAATCTGGTATATCTCCCGTCTTTTTGCCTCCTCCATCGTCCTGAGGAAAGGCGCCACAACGAGCGTTAAAAAAAACATGCCCCCCACCCAGAATATGGCGGCGATAATATGAAGAAAAAGAGAAACCTTGAGCATTGCCTTAAACCCCTTTCGTTAGTTTCACGCCTTGATAACACATAAGGGGGTTGCGATTCCATGTCATTTGTCAATTTCCCGGCCGACCGTTGAAAAGGCGCACCCGGCAACCCTCACGGTTAATAAAGCCTCCCCCTTCTCCATGAGAAATTTTACGGGGAGGAACCTCTCTATTACGCGGGCGTTTGTCTTAAGATGTCCTGTAGACTCTCCCGTTGTTATGACGGATTGCCCTTGCCCGAGCGCCATGAAAAGGAGCGCCTGGTCCGAAAGATGCAAATCAAGCGCACCACCCTTTTCCGTGTATCTCAGAAAATCATCCACGGCCTCGTCGCTTACCGCCTCGGCCCTCTTCCCGAGCCTTCCGAGGGAACTAAACCCCGCCCTTACATTCTCGAATCCCGCGAGTATGAAAAGAAAAGTCCCCTTGCCCAGAGAAGGAACCGTCCTGAATCCTCCTGCCGCATCGAACCCGGCCTCCCTCAACCGTATCTTCGCCCTCTCGAACTGTCTTTTTGCGATATCGATGGGGAGGTTCCCGGCAGCGGAGATAACCGTAAGTTCTTTAAGCCTTCCTCTCTCCGTAATCTTAAGGGGCTTAAGCGGCATCCCCGCCGGATTTATTTCTACACTTACCTCGCCCCCTCCGGCCGGATAAAAACCCCATCTCCCGGTCCTTAACCCGGCATCTATGCCCATGGGTCTTAAAACGGGCAAAAAGACTTCCCTCAGGTAATCCGCCGGGGGGCTCCACTCAACGTGCGTCCCGCCCCTTATCACAACATTCGTCTTCATGCCGGAAAAAGACAGGGGCGGAAAGACCGTCTGGAAGATAAGGCCGGTTGAGCCCGCACTCGAAGCGGCCTCGGCCACGTCAAAGACAAAACTCCCGCCTTTGACAGGGCAGGGGAAAAAGAAAAGTTCACGGGAGTTCAACTCCGCGCCCTCGAGCCTCCCGGCGCTTATGGAGGCCGCGGCGCGGGCGCTTAAAAGGTGCTGGGGCTTAAGCCCCGGCTCGGCCCTTCCGGCCCTTATGTTAAAGACCCTTACCGGGCTGCCAGTTATGCAGGCAAGGCTTAACGAGGTCCTCAGAATCTGTCCGCCGCCCTCTCCGAGACTCCCGTCTATTTCTACTATTTCTTTACTTCCCTGCCGAGCCTTTTCTCTATCGATTTCAGTTTCTCCGTGAGCCTGTCGAGGGGTTTTGAGGGTCTGTCGTCTATCGTTATCGTGGATACGGCCCTCGCGGAGGCCTTTATCACCTCTTCGTGGCACTTTTTTATGACGGCCATAACCTCGTCCCATTCGCCCTCTACGACCGTCCCCATGGGATTCACCCTGTAGGGGAGCCCGCTTTTGGCCACTATGCTTATAACCTTCGCAATCTCCTCCCCGATGCTCTCGCCTCTCCCGACCGGGATTATGCTGAATTCAACCAACATGAGTAACCTCCCTCCTTGCCTCCTTGCGGGAAAACCCGACCCCGACCCACCCTTCGGGTGGGTGCCCCGCGCCTGGGTGCCCGAAAAAGTTTTCCCCGGACCTACTGCCACACCCCGTCTATCAACACATCGCAGTAAGGGCATTTGGAATTACTTATGTAGTTCGCCCTTACATTGAAGCCGAACCGTTTTATGAGAGGCCTCTTACAATTATAGCAGTAAGTGGACTCTCCGGGGTCTCCGGGGACGTTTCCCGTGTATACGTACCTTAACCCCTCTTCCAGCCCTATCTCCCTTGCGCGGTCTATTATGGACACCGGGGTCAAGGGGACGCCGGACATCTTGTATGCGGGATAGAAGGCGCTTATGTGCCAGGGCATCCTCTTGTCGGTCTTGTACATCCAACGGGCGATTTCCCTCAATTCTCCCTCTGAATCGTTGTGTCCGGGTATGACGAGGGTGGTGACCTCGACCCATATCCCGGTCTTGAGCATGTACTCGATAGTTTCCAGCACGGGCTTTAACTTTGCCCCGCAGACCTTTTTATAGAATTCCTCGGTGAACCCCTTTACATCGACATTCGCCGCATCGAGGAGGCCGCTTAATCCATCTATGCACTCCTTTGTCATGTAGCCGTTTGTAACGAATACGTTTTTTAACCCCTTCTCCTTCGCCTTCACGGAACAATCATAGGCGTATTCGAAGAATATAGTTGGCTCCGTGTATGTGTATGAGATGCTCCGGCACTCCGTTGCGAGGGCGTTCCTTACAACCTCCTCAGGAGCGGCCTCCTCGCCCGCCACGACTTTCCTCTCCCTCGGCATCTGCGAAATCTCATAGTTCTGGCAGTGAAGGCACCTGAAGTTGCACCCGACGGTGGCGATGGAGTAGGATAGGGTTGCGGGCTGGAAATTAAAGAGGGGTTTTTTTTCTATCGGGTCTACATGCTGGGCAATGAGTTTGCCGTAGTTGAGGCTGTAGAGGACGCCCCCTATGTTTTCCCTCACCCCGCAAACCCCGAGTTTGCCCTCCGCAATATTGCAGTGGAAACTGCAGAGGTAACAGTTTACCCTGTTGCCTTCCGCCTTCTTCCACAGCCTCGCCTCATACATACGCCGCCCGCTACCTCGTCCACGTAACCCTTGAAATCTTCACATCGTCGCTGAACTTGTATTCGACCTTCCCGGAGAAGGCCTTGTTGATTATCTTTCCGAGCCTCTGGGCGAACTTGTCCGTGGTCGTGGTTATCTCGATTGTATCGCCTTTATCGTTAATCTCCATTATCCTCTCGAGCGGGTTTGTGGACCTCGCCCTTTCCTCTTTGTTTCTTACGAGATTCAATATCTCGTCTTTGTGCTCCTTTAAAAACCCGCCCTGGAGGGTTACATAGCCGCCGACGAACCTGTCCCTTATCTTCTGGCATGCGGGGCAAAGGACCTTGACGTAGCCCGCCTCCGGCTCCCCTTCTTCCGGAAGCCTCCACCTCTTGTTGTGGTAGATTGCCGAACAGCCGGTGCAGACCGCGAGGTCATGGGGGCTTATCTTCTGAAGATAGGGGTCCTTTTCCATGTCAATCGCCTTTTTTGTGGTACTCCTTGAGTACCTCTTGGTGCCTTTCATAAATAAACCTCCGGTTTTGATGTTGGCGTTATGATTGCGGCATTATAACAGTTTGCGGAAAAACTCGAAACTTATTCAGGCTGCCAACTGCAAAATATTTATAATACCATAAACACCGGGTATGTGCATCTAAAAACGAAGAACCCGCCCGGCCAAAAAGACCATTCTTACGAAAAGGCCGGGCCGGGACTAAAAAATCTTCGTTATCTCGTCTCTCTGGTAAACCTTAAGTGTTTTCGTCTTCCCGTCTTCAATAATCCTTACCCCCCGGCTTTTTCCCGTAACCGTGCCTATACGCCCGCTCTTTATCCCTACCTTGCCGAGCGCCCTCGTTATCTTTCCGGTGTCATCCGGATGGACGGTCAAAAGGAGCGCGCCAGACGCTATGGCGCCCATGGGGTCGAGCCCGAAATATTCGAGAAGTTTCAAAGACTCCGGGATGAAAATGACCTTATCCTTCTCAACCACCATGCCCACGCCGGAGGCGAGCGCAAGTTCAAAAAGACCCATCGAAAGCCCTCCTTCGGTCGGGTCGTGCATCGCATGGACCCTGCCGCTCTTTAATGCCGTCCCGGCATCTTTTACAATGCTTATCCCGGGCCTTTTGATAAACCCCCGGCACCTCTCCATAAGCCCCGCGGGGAAGACACCCTTGAGTTCCTCTTTTTTCTCTCTCGCTATTATGCTTGCGGCCTCGAGCGCAATGCCCTTTGTAAGGATTATATCGTCTCCGACCCTGGCCCCGGCCGAGGAGACGAGTCTGTTTTTCTTTACCTCTCCTGCCATACACCCCACCAGAACCGGCCTGTCGAGCCCGTATGTGACCTCGGTATGGCCGCCGCAGAACGATATGCCAAGCCCCCTGCATACGCGGCTTAACCCGGAAAATATCCTCTCCGCGCCTTTTTCGGTCGCACTGCCTTCGGGCATAAGGAGTGTTGCGAGAAACCATCTCGGCACACCCCCCATGACCGCTATGTCGTTTGCGTTTATGTTTACGGCGTAGGTGCCGATATCCTCGGCTACGAACGTTATCGGGTCGGTCTTTAAAAGGAGAAACCCATTGCTGCGCGGGGCAAAATCTATCACCGCGCAGTCAAGCCCCACTGAAGGTCCGATAACCACACGCTTATCTGCGTTTGTGTAACGTTTGAGGAATCTATCGAGGAGTTTTACCGGCAATTTCCCGGCAGGAAGCACCTTTGCGGAGGGCCTATTCACAGGCTGACATCCTTATGGAAAAACCGTTATGCGTTACCTCTTATAAGCGATTGACGAAGGGCGTTTTATACGCGCTACCCATCACTCACATTTCTTGAAGCGGCCTTTCAGAGATTCGAGGACCTGCGGCATGGTCGTGTATTCCATCTCCTCCTCGGGCAGCCTGTGGGGCTCAAACGGGCCGTGCCCGCGCATGTAATCGCTGATCTCGCCGGCGCGGCGTCTTGCGCTGTCAAACCCCGGGTCATCGAACATGTCATGGGGGCCTATGAGCCTGCCGTTACAGAGTTGGAAGCCGGCCGCAATCACCCTCGGAGGGCCGTCGAACCTCGTTGGGTTCGCCTCATAAAAGGGCACCGGCATGAGCGGCCCCGTATGAGAGCCCCTCATCCATCCATCAACGAGGTGGGGGAAGGTAAAAGCCTCCAGGACCTCCCCGACCGCCGGAAGCCCGGCCTGTGTCCTGAATACCGCAACGGGGTCGTCCTTGCCAACGTATCTGCCCGCGATGAGGGAGAGTTTCTGGGTGGAGACCACCGCGCATATCTCGCCGTCAGAGTTTCTGGTAACGGACGATACCATATACCTTGAAGTGGTCCCTATCAACGCAAGGAGGGTGTAAATCTCCAAGGGGCATTTAAGGGTTATCTCTCTACCCCCTTTTACGTCAACGACCCTGAAGGAGAAACCCCCTGTCATGCTCGTATCTATAACGAGGCCGGCGGTATTGAAAGGGTCGGCAAAAATTTTGTAAAGCGGCAGGTTCCATGCGCCCGAGGAGGTCTTGTCCGCCATGAAGACAAGTATCGGCTCGCTCTTTCTCTCCACAAATTCCATCTCCGCCACCCCCGGCCCCATGCCCCTTATGTTCCCGGAGAATGCGTCTTTCAGGATGTCCTGCCCGGCGCCGTAGAGTTTCATCTCCCTTGCGACCTCCGTGCACGCGACAAAAACGCTCCATGCCAGCCCGTGTATGTCGGAATTGTCAGGCCCCCTGTCATGGGTCATTATAAGTTCGAGGTCGTCGCCGCACCTTAAAACGTGGTAATCTATGATTGCGCCCTTTTCCTTTGAATTGTGGAGCCTCTCCTTGGCCGCATCGATGACGTCCGGATGGATATTGGTATGCCCTACGAAACCACCGACATCGGCCTTTATAACGCTCAGGGTAACCTTTGACTTTTCCGCCATCTATCTTCTCCCCGCCTTTATAAAATATTGCCCGGTGGTAAGTCTTCCTCCCGGGTCAAAGAAACTACCTTTTAATCCCGTTTATTCCAGTATTTCTAAGGGCGTTCACCCAAAATTAATGTACAGCGGCCGCCTTAGAGAGAATAACAACCCATCACCACTTTGGACACGTTGGCTTTGAACGTTATAGAGGAAATTCTGTCAAAAGTGGTGCTGGGCCTGCCAATGTTTTTAAGTATAGTCCGGATAAATGCCCTGTCAAGCCGCTTGCAGGTCTCATTTAAGGAACCTCTGAAAAAGTATCTTGAGAGAACCTTTTTATAAAAAGGTTCTCTCAAACTCTCTCCAAAAATTTTCAGTTCTTCCCGCGAAAACCACCGTAAAATGGGGGTTTTCGCGGGAACTAAAAGTCTTTGATGGGGGCTTTGGGGGAAACTTCTCTACAGAAAGTTTCCCCC
>JACRCB010000033.1 GCA_016219165.1 Deltaproteobacteria bacterium
CCCGCGCCTTTAAGCCCTTTTATGCCTGAAAGCCTTGAAAGTGCTTTAACCGCCATCGCGCGGTAGCGGGGATGGGTGTTGAGCCCCGTGCCCGCGGCGGTCCCTCCTATGCCGAGCGTTTTAAGGTTCTCCCGCGACGACCTTATCCCGCGGCTACTCCTCCTGACGGATTCTCCGTAGGACGAGAATTCCTGTCCGAGCCTGAGCGGCACCGCGTCCTGAAGGTGCGTCCTTGCGGATTTTATCACCCTGTCAAAAGAACGCGCCTTCTTTTTCAGTCCCGCTGCGAGTCCTTCAAGTGTTTCCAGAAGTCCATTCGACATCATGAGAATGGTGAGCCTCATCGCGGCCGGAATGACGTCGTTTGTGGACTGGGACATGTTTACATGGTCGTTTGGATGTATTAAGGCATGGTCCCCTTTTTTCCCTCTTAGAAGTTCCGCGGCCCTGTTCGCTATCACCTCGTTTGCGTTCATGTTATGGGAGGTCCCGGCCCCTGCCTGATAGACATCCACGATGAACTCCCTGTCGAACTTCCCGGAGATTACCTCGGCCGCGGCCTTCATGACGGCGCGGCCTTTTTTCTTGGAAAGAAGGCCGAGCGCGGAATTTGTCTCTGCCGCGGCCATTTTTATCATGGCGGTTGCCGTTATGAATTCCCTCCTGGGGGGTATCCCGCTTATGGGGAAATTCTCTTTGGCCCTGAGCGTCTGTATCCCGTAATAGGCTGCAGCCGGGAGTTTTCTTTCGCCAAGGGAATCTTTTTCGGTCCTCAACTTATTCATGTTCGAATCAGCCTTTTATGAGCCCTCTGTCCGGCCCCAGCGGGATGCTTATGACTATGTGGCCCGCGAGGGTGTCCTGGACTTCGCCTTCTATGAGGAGTTGGACCTTCTTTATCTCGGGGAAGTTGAGGGCGAGTGTGTTGACTATGGAGTATATGGTCTGGAGTTCGGCGGAACTTCCGCCGGGGTGGTTGGCGGAGAACTCACGGCTTAAGTTTACGTAGGCGATGGTATTTTCAACCTTGACCGATAAGAGTCTTGTGCCTTTGGGGATTGTGTGTTCGGGGTCTTTTTCCGACGCCCCGATAAGCGCCCCGAGGGCTTCTTTGACCTCGGATGAAAGGGCCTCTTTCTTTATGGAATGTTTTTCCGCCTTAAGGCCGGTGCCCTCCGCGTTGCTTAAATAGAGGTTAATCTCGCGGGCCGGGATTTTCTCGACCCTCTTCGGGGGAAAGGGCCTGCCCCCGAATATATAAATCAAAATTATCCCGGCCGCAAAGGTGATGAAAGCCGCGGTCAAAACCCCCCAAACCCCACCGATGCGCACATCCCCCTTTTTACCCCTTCCCCCTCTTTCCGGCCTACTGGTCTTCCTTGCCATGTTTAACCGTCCACCTTTACGAGTTCGGCCTTCGTGAGTTCCCCGTTATCGAGAAATATTGCGCCGACGTTTGTAAACCTCTCGGGCGAGTCCGTGACAAAGAACCTCGCGGTGGTTCCATGCCCTTTATTGAGAAGCCCTTTTTCGCTTAAGACCCTTTTTACTTCAACCGCCGTGGCGCTCGCCGAATCGATGATATTGGTCTCTTCTCCCATAAACTCTCCGATGGCGTTCTTAAGGAGCGGATAGTGGGTGCATCCTAAAAGGAGGACGTCTATGCGCTCTTTTTTCATGTCTTTGAGGTATATCTTCACAACGAGACGCGTAACGTCGCAGTCTGTCCACCCCTCCTCGACAAGGGGCACAAAGAGCGGGCATGCGGCCGGGAAGACAACTACCCTGGGGTCTATGCCCTTTATGGCGTCGAAGTATGCCCCGCTCTTTATTGTGCCCTCGGTGCCTATGACCCCGACCCTTTTAAGCCTGCTTTTCATAACCGCCTGTCTTGCCCCGGGAAGTATCACACCTATGACCGGGACGGCGAGGTTATGCTTTAATTCTTCGAGGGCATATGCGGATGCGGTGTTGCATGCGACCACGAGGAGTTTTATGCCGTGTTTAAGGAGGAACCCCGCGTTTTCGAGCGAGTACCTTTTGATGGTCTCGCCGGACTTGGTGCCGTAGGGGACCCTCGCCGTATCGCCGAGGTAAACGGTGCTCTCTTCAGGCAGGACCTTCCGTATCTCCTTAAGGACGGTCAGCCCGCCTATGCCAGAGTCGAATATCCCGACAGGTCTTTCTTTCATCTCCATGGTATCATAAAAGTCTAAGTTATAGACGTATTGTTGTCAACGTAAAATTATGGTATATGCTATAGCAATAAATCCCGGACGGAGGGCGTGTATGAAAAGAGAGAAATACCTTTATGAACTCGAGGAGGAGCACTTGACCATCAAAAATCTCTTTAACGGGCTCGAAGACGTAATCGAAAAAGGAAAAGCCGGGGAGATAAAAGACTTAAGGGGCAGACTCGAAAAACTTAAGAAAGCCCTCGTAAACCACGTGCACAGCGAAGACGAGGTCTTTTATAAGGACCTGAGGGAGAAGGCCGTGGAGACACATCAGGAGGCCCTTATCCCGGCCCTGGATTTTTTCATAGAGTCCATGCACAAGATCACGGGGGACGCGGACAGGTTCTTCGAGGAATACAGGGATGAAAAGAGGATACTCGAAAATAACGGAAAATTCGCCGCAAGACTTAAAAACTTGAGAGACGAGATAATCCATAGAATCGACAGCGAGGAAGGCTCTCTTTTTTACATCTACAAGGCATATTTTTTCGACCGCGGGAGGTGATGCCTTAGTGGATAATGCCGAAATAGCCAAATTTTTTATGGAGATAGCAGATTTACTTGAGATTAAGAATGAGAATCCGTTCAGGGTGCGCTCCTACAGGAACGCCGGCCTCATCATCGAGGGCCTTCCAATAAGTTTGGAGTCCATGGTTCTGAAGGACGAAAAGAGCCTTGAGGATATCCCAGGGATAGGTACGAGCATACACGAAAAGATTGTGGAGATTATAAAGACAGGCCAGTGCGGGGTGCACCGGGACCTCCTTAAGGAGGTCCCTTCCGGGGTGCTCGAACTCCTCAAGGTATCCGGGGTCGGACCTAAAAAGGCGGGGCTTTTATATGAAAAACTCGGCATAAAGACCGTCGAGGCCCTTGAGGAGGCCGCAAGGGCGCATAGACTGAGGAATATCCCGGGGATGGGAGAGAGGAGTGAAGGGAAGATACTTAAGGCCATAGAGGAGTATAAGAACCTTAAGTCCTCTTCCGGGAGGTTCAGGCTTTCCACCGCAGAGCCTGCCGCAAGAAAGTACGCGGAGCACATGAAAGGGCTTCCCGGGGTAATAGACGTAGAGGTCGCAGGGAGCCTCCGAAGGTGGAAAGACACCATAGGGGATATAGATATACTCGTTACCTGCAGGAAGGGGACCCCGGTCATGGAGCGTTTTACGAATTATCCCGAGGTAAGGGATGTGGTTTCAAAGGGAGAGACAAAGTCCATGGTCATCCTGAAGAGCGGCCTTCAGGCAGATGTGCGGGTCCTGGAGAAAAAGGCCTTCGGAGCGGCAATACAGTATTTTACCGGGTCGAAATCCCATAACATAGCCTTGAGGGACAGGGCGAAGAAGATGGGGCTTAAACTCAGCGAATACGGCGTTTTCGAGGAAAAGACCGGTAAGAGGCTCGGCTTCGAAAAAGAGGAGGACGTATATAGGGCAATAGGGCTTCCCTGGATTCCCCCTGAGTTGAGGGAAAACAGGGGCGAGATAGAGGCCGCGGAAAAGGGTGAACTCCCAACCCTCATCGAAGGGAAGGATATAAAGGGGGACCTCCACGTCCACACAAACCAAAGCGACGGCAACTCCACAATCGAGGAGATGGCGGAGAGCGCGATGGCACGGGGCTACGAGTACATACTCATTACCGACCATTCAAAGGCCGTGGGCATAGCCCACGGCCTGGACGGGGCGCGGCTGGAAAAAGAGATGAGGGAGATAGACGGCCTCAACGAAAAACTCAAAAAGAATGGGACGAAGTTCCGGGTGCTCAAGGGCGCCGAGGCCGATATAAGGGCGGACGGAACCCTCGACTTTAGCCCCGAGGTGCTGAAGAAGCTCGATTGCGTCGTGGGCGCGGTCCATTCCGGCTTCAGCATGCCTAAGGCCGAAATGACCGGGAGGATAGTTAAGGCGCTTTCAACCGGATATGTCAACATACTCGCCCACCCCACGGGAAGGCTCATAGGCTCGAGGCAACCATACGAGGTGGACATGGAAGAGGTCATTGCCTGCGCGAAAAAGCACGGGGTATGCCTTGAACTCAACTCCTACCCGGAAAGGCTCGACTTAAACGACGTCCACTTGAGGCTCGCAAAGGAGAGGGGGGTGATGATTTCCATATCAACGGACGCCCACAGTCCATTCCATTTCGAATACGTGCTCTACGGTGTATACACGGCAAGGAGGGGATGGCTTGAGAAAACGGACGTCGTCAATACAAGGCCGCTTGGGGAACTGATGAAACTTTTTAAAGATGGGAGATAGGGAAGTCCCGGAAAGGATTCCGTAAAAAGACCGTCCCTGACTACGCCATTGCCTTTCTCGGCCCCGCCGCCGTCTGAACCGGCTCTGCCTTTACCTTCGCTATCCTGAACCTGTCCATATCCACAACGGTGAGTCTAAAGCCCCTGTGGAGGGTAAACTCGCCTCCGCGTGGGATTTTCTGGAGCCTCGAGAGCATGAAGGCGGCGAGGGTGGAGTATTCCTTCTCATCCTCCTCGTTGAAAGGCAGCCCCGCATCCGTGAGGTCCCCGAGCGAGGCGGATGCGTCTATAATCATAGTCCCGTCTTTCCCCCTCTCTATGAGGCCCCCTTTTTCCAGGTCGAACTCGTCCTCTATTTCGCCGACTATCTCTTCGAGTATGTCCTCGATTGTTACGAGGCCGTCCACATCCCCGTGTTCGTCCACGACTATCGCCATGTGGACCTTTTTTCTCTGCATCTCCCTCAAGAGCCTGCTTATCATTATGGAATCCGGGACAAAATAGGGAGACCGTATCAACTCCGCGAGCAGAATGGGGCGGCCCTCCTCGAGGGCCTTGAATACGTCTTTGTTGAAAAGAAGCCCCACGACGTTATTGGTCGTGCCCCTGAAGACCGGGTATCTCGAAAAACCGCTCTCGGAGATGAACCTGAGCACTTCAGGCGAAGGCGCATTTATATCGATTGCGCTTATCTTGGACTTCGATACCATAATCTCCTTTACCGAGGTGTCCGCGA
>JACRCB010000031.1 GCA_016219165.1 Deltaproteobacteria bacterium
AAGTTTCTCTCAAACTCTCTTCAAAAATTTTCAGTTACTATAGGTGGCTGCCCCACCCTAACCGAAAAACCATATGAATTTATTGACAAAAATAAGCGGGTGGGACAGCCACCTATAACTGAAAGTCTTTGGAAAGGGGTCTGGGGGAGAACCTTTCCGACCCACCCTGCGGGTGGGTGCCCGAAGGTTTCCCCCAAAAAGCATTTAATCAGAGGTTCCTTAATGGAAGATTACGCCCTAAGGGAAGAAAAATATGGTGCGGTCTAAACCCGAAGGCCCTTTTCATCGGGCCGCTCTGTTTCGAGGGCCTTTTCCTCTGCGGCTATACTTAAAAGCCTCTCGCCGAATCTTACGACTTTTTTCTCAGCCTCTTCGTACTTTGTCCGGGCATTCTGGATGTGCCTTCCCAGGACGTCGAAATCATCGCCAAGACGGCCGAATTCGTTCTGAAGGCCTTCAAGGTGCATGAGTATCGTCTGCGCCTTTTTACTTATCTCAAGCCCCCTCAGGCCCAGAAGTATGGTCTGGAGGTACGCGTAGAAACTGTTCGGGGAGACCGGGATTACCCTTTTTGAGAATGCGTAAGAGGCGATGAGTTTCTCATCCCCGAGCGATTCATCCTTGATAATAGTCTCGTAATAGACGTTCTCCGCCGGTATGTACATGAGGGCGAAGTTGAAGGTGCCCTCCTCGGGGATTATGTAGGATGAGGCTATCTCGTCTATGCGGTTTTTTACGTCCTTTATAAAAGATTTCTTTGCGGACTTCTTTTCCTCATCGGTCGTCCCGTCGACAACCTTTTTGAAATTCTCGAGCGGGAACTTCGAGTCTATCGGCACAAGCCCGTTATTCAACTTTATGACGGCATCGACCCTTGTGCCGTTTTTGAACGTGTACTGGACCTGATAATGGCTGGAGGGGAGTATCTGGCTCAAGAGGTCCCCGAGGAGAAACTCTCCGACCCCTCCCCTGAACTTAGGGGCCTTGAGTATCTCCTGAAGGCCCGCTATATCCTTGCCGACCTCGAAGACCTGTTTGGTGGCCTCTCCGAGCGCGCCGAGGTTTTTATTCACCTCGTTTACCACCCTTGCGGCGTTGTCCATCCTCTGGTTTATCTGGCCGGTTGATGCCTGTATCTGGTGGGTAACGCTTTTTAATTGCTCCGTGACGTTGGAGGTGACGGAGGATAACTGCTGGTTTACTATCGAGAGGTGGTTTGTGATGGAACTGGAGAGTTCCTGCCTTAATGAATCCGTCTCTTTCTGAAGGACGAGCCATGCCTCTTTTTCGTTACCCTTCCTCAGGAACCCCCAGAAAAGCACCCCGGCGATGAGAAGAAGCAACCCCGCTACCGCATATTCCATCATGCCCTCCCGCTTCCCCTTTCCATGAATTCCTTCGCCTGGTACACAAACGCCTCCATCCTTGTCTTTGCGTTCGTGTCCTCCATCCCATCATACACCATATTGAGATAAGGGATGTTGGAGTACTCCTCCCTCACCTTCTTGAGTATCCCGTTGACGACCGTTCCCGGCATGCAGGTAAAGGGCATCATGTTAACTATCCCGTGGGCGCCGTTTACGATATAGTCTATGACCTTCCCTACGCTCAATACGGCCTCGCCCTCGAAGGAATCGTGTATGTAGGGGGCGGCCATCTTCAACACTTCCTTTGTTGACGGCTCGTGCCTGCCCCTTAAATCCCCGTTAAATATATTGAGCATCCTCTTTTCGAAGTAGCGCTGGAAGAAGTCTTTTAAAAGGGTCTTGAAGAAGTTATCATAACCTCCCCGCTGCCAGTTCTTTCTCTTCGAAGTGAAGTTCGTGTAGTAAAGCCACTCGGAGACAGGGGGTATCCTTACCTCCGCCCCCATGCCCTCCAATGTCTTTACGAGATTTTCGTTGCTGAAGCGGTTGCATCTTACGTATACCTCCCCCACAACCCCGACAACGGGACGCGACCCCGCCCTCTCGACCGGTATCCTGTTAAACGCCTCCTTTGCTAGTTTAAGTTCCTCCTGCGGAAACCTTTTGCCCCTTACCGCGGCGCAGACCCTGTGGAGGCAATCCCAGTATGCCTTTTCCGTCTCTCCGGCGTTTTTCTCATACGGCCGTATCTCCCTTAATCTTTTCTCGAGGAGGTCAACGGCCACTATCCCCCACCATGCGAATTTGGGGAAATCCCCGCTCACTATGTCGAGTTCCTTGTAGAACTTTTCGTCCTGGTCGGGCGCATATACGGGAACGTCCGGGAAACCGAGTTCATCGAGTATCATCCTGTGGTAGCGGTTATACTGGCCGAACCTGCACGGGCCGTTGCCGGAGGGCATGAAGAAAGCGCTGTTTTTAGGGTCGAAGTCCTTGCCCTTGACTATCTTTATCATGTCGCCCGTGGTCAGTATCGAGGGATAACACTCCCTTCCCGATGTGAAACGCCTGCCCCACTTAAGCGATTCCTCGTCCGGCTCCGGCATTACCACGGCGTCTATTCCGCACGCCTGGAATGCGGCCACAATCCCATGCGCGCCGTCGGCCATATTCGGAAGATATAACCTGTTCCTTATGTTCGTCCTCTTGACAATCTCTTTTCCTTTCTTCGCTATCTTGAGTTTGCCCCTTACGTTTTTTAAACTATCCAAAAACGCCTCGCACCTTGTTATTGCGCCGGCATCGGCCGAGTGCTCGTCTATCTCGAGTTGGAGAAAGGGCTTCCCCGCCGAGCGGTCCTTGAAAAAGTGCGTTATGAAAGAATCCGGGCCGCATCCGAAGTTGGTGATATAAACGGCAAAGAGCCTCGGGTCGTTCTTTACCAGTTCCGCCGTTGCAAGGATTCTCTGGCCGCTTTTCCAGTACATATCGACGGCGAGTGCGTCGTCTATCGCGTCCTCGACCGGCAGCATGTCAAACGGTATGGCGACGACACCCATGTTCCGCAGTTTCTCCGGCAAGGAGAGGTTTATCCCGGAATCGGCCGTGTTGTATGACCTTCCCACTATGACAAGCGCCAAGGCGTCCTTCTTTAACTCTTCAAGCGCCTGCCTCCCCCTCTCGAGCATCCTCCTTTTGAATTCAGCCTGAGCCGAGAATGCGGCGGAAAGGGCCCTCAAGACATCTTTTTTATCCTTCTTCAAGATATCCGCGATGGCGTAAAATTCCTTTTTCAGTTCCGAAAACTTCTGGTTAAAGTGTACGACGGGCGAGATGACCTCGACTCTACTCTTCTTGAAATCAAAGGCTGCCTTTGAAAGATAGGGCATGCTCTGGACGTACGGGCAGAGGACCGTATGGGGATGATTTTCCTTTGCGGGAGGCATGTTAACGATGCTCGGCAGGAAGAGCTTCTCCACACCTTTATCTATGAGTCCTTTTATATGGCCGTGCGCGACCTTAACCGGGAAACATGTCTCGGTCGTAATCCTCTCTATGCCCTCCCTTATAATCTCCCTGTTCGTTGGAGAGGAGAGGACGATCCTGTAGCCGAGCTCATTGAAAAACGCCTTCCAGAAGGGATAGAGTTCATATAGCATGAGCATCCTCGGAATCCCTATCGAAGGAGAACCTTCGGGGAGAGTCTTCCCCTTGTATGATGAGAAGAGAATCTTCTCCCTTTCCTTGAAGAGGTCGGGGAGGATATTCCCCTTGCTCTCCCCCCTCTTTACGTCATACTTTTCGCATCTCCCCCCGTAGTAAAGAGGGGTTTCGCCTTCCATGACGACCTTTCTTATATCGCAGACATTCGAGCAGTCGCGGCACTCGAAGGATTCGAGCGTATAGTTCTTTTTGCTGAGGTCAAACCCCTTGAACTTCGTGGGAAGGGCCGGGTCTTTTTCCTCCATCGCAAGGATTGCCACCCCTATTGCGCCCGTTACGTCGTGGTGTTCGGGAACCGTTATGTCTTTGCCGGTGACCTTTGTGAAGGCCGCGACCACGGCGAGGTTTGCGGCGGTGCCGCCCTGAAAAAATATCTTATTCCCTATCCTTCTGTCTCCGACGACCCTGTTAAGGTAGTTATGGACTATCGAGTAGGCGAGCCCGCCCGTCAACCCGCCCTTGTCAACACCCCTCTGCTGGTGATGGACCATGTCCGTCTCTATGAAGACGGTGCACCTCTCCCCCATGGGCGCGGGAGAAGAACACTCGAGGGCGAGGTTTGAGAACTCACCTTTTATATTGATGCCTATCCTTTCGGCCTGCTCCTCCAGGAAACTTCCCGTGCCGGCCGCGCAGACCTTGTTCATCTCGAAATCAACGACAACGCCGCCCTTGAGCGCGATGTATTTCGAATCCTGCCCCCCTATCTCGAATATGGTGTCGACAGCGGGGTCTATCGCGGCTGCGGCCTTTGCCTGCGCCGTAATCTCGTTGCGGACGACATCCGCTCCGGCAAAATCCCCGATAAGATACCTTCCGCTGCCGGTGCTTCCCGACCCTATGACGTTCACGCAATCGCCGGCCTCGTCGTATACCTCCTTAAGCCCTTTTCTTACGGCCTCGAGGGGGCGGCCGGCGGTCGGGAGATAACTCTTGGAGACGAGTCTCTTATCCTTATCTATGAGGACTACGTTTGTGCTTGTACTCCCGATATCCAACCCGAGGTAGACGTCTATCCTTTTGGCGGCATCCAGCGGATAGCCCGCCGAACTCTTCCTGAGGGAGGGGTGGGAAGAGGGCTTTACGAGCCTTTCCAGCCCCCTTTCCTGCTTCCTTCCGCTCTTTATGTAATCCCGAAGCAGCCCGAGCCCTTTAAACGCCCCCACACCCATCCCTTTATCGAGA
>JACRCB010000032.1 GCA_016219165.1 Deltaproteobacteria bacterium
CTTGACCGCGGAAATCTTGAAATCCCTGTCAAACCGTGCTTTTTTGCCGTTTCCCCCTGCCATTGGACACCTCCAGTTTTAGAGCCGGTATTCATACTGCCACCAACTCTTCGTTGTGTCCACTTTTTCGGGGGAAGATCATGCCAATGGTTCAGTAACACTATTTATTATGTTTTGGGTTGTGAGACTTGTAACGATTGATAATTCAATACTTGCTTTTTGCCGAATGGAGTCTGATAGTATTTTTACACCTTCCAAGTTCACGAAAGGGGAAGATATAAATAATTCTTTTTTTGTTTTTGCAACAACACTAATAAATTCATTTTTCCATGGCGATATTAAGAAGTTATGCTGCATAGTTGTATTTTTTAAGTTGTTTCAAAGATGGCAAAATTTATTGCATTATATGGTTCTTAACCATCCATCCCTCAGTGCCTGAAGTGTCTTATCCCGGTAAACACCATCGCCATATTGCGTTCGTCTGCGGCCTTTATGATATCCCCGTCCCTTATACTCCCGCCGGGCTGGATTATTGCGGTTATACCGGCCTCGGCGGCCATGTCCACGTTGTCCCTGAAGGGGAAGAACGCATCGGACGCGAGGACCGCGCCCGGCAGGGCAAGCCCGGCGTCCTTTGCCTTCATTATCGCTATGCGGGTCGAGTCTATCCTCGACATCTGTCCCGCGCCTATGCCTATGGTCCGGGCGCTTTTGGCGAGGATTATCGCGTTGCTCTTTACGTGCTTTGCCACGTTCCATGCGAACAGAAGGTCTTCCAACTCTTGGTCCGTCGGTTCTCTTTTGGTTACGGTCTTTAAATCCGCCGCGCTCTCCCTGTCGAGCGTTTGGACGAGGACCCCCCCGGATACCCTTTTTATATCGCGGCCCGGCATTTCTTTTCCGGCCGGCCTCTCGACCTCCAGTATCCTCAGGTTTTTCTTTTCTTTCAAGACATCGAACGCGGCCTTTTCGTAACCGGGCGCGACTATGGCCTCGAGGAACAGGTCGGTTAATTTTTCCGCGAGTTTTTTTGTGACATGACAGTTGAATCCAACGATGCCGCCGAATGCGGATTTGGCGTCGCAGGCCATGGCGAGTTCATACGCCTTTTCAACCCCTTCGTTGCTCATCGCAACCCCGCAGGGGTTATTGTGTTTTATTATCGCGCAGGCCGGTTCGTGGAACTCCCTCACGAGCTCGAGGGCGCTCGACAAGTCGAGGATGTTATTGTAGGAGAGTTCCTTCCCGTGGTGCTTTACCGCCGTTGCGAGGGTCGAGGGCGCGGCCGGGATGGAACCGTAGAATGCGGCCGCCTGATGGGGGTTTTCGCCGTAACGGAGGTCCATGATTTTTTTAAACTGAACGCTTAAGACATCGGGGAATCTTACAGGCTCTTCTTTTTCCCCCTCGCAGAGGGAGCCTAAATAATTCGATATGGCGCTGTCGTAACGGGCCGTAAGCGCAAACACCTTCCTTGCGAGTCCGAAACGCGTCTTGGCCGAGAGGGAGCCGTGTGATTCCTTCATCTCCTTTATTATGGACGGGTAGTCATCCGGGTCTACCACGGCGGCGGCGTATTTAAAGTTTTTTGCCGCGGCCCTGAGCATCGCCGGGCCGCCTATGTCTATGTTTTCAATCGCCTGCTCGAGCAAAGCCCCTCCCTCCACGGTCTTTTCAAAGGCATAGAGATTCACGACGACCATGTCCACGGGGAGTATATCATGGTCTTGCATCTGCCGTGCATGTTCCGCGTTATCCCTTATCCCCAGTATCCCCCCGTGTATCTTCGGGTGGAGTGTCTTTACCCTGCCCCCGAGCATCTCGGGGAATCCCGTGTAGGAAGATATCGGTATGACCGGCACCCCCCCTTTTTTAAGGAGTTCGGCCGTGCCCCCGGTCGATATTATCTCGACCCCCATCGATGCAAGTTCCCCCGCGAACTCGATGAGCCCTCTTTTATCCGTAACGCTTATTATCGCCCGCTCGACCTTCCTCATGGTTTCCTTTCTTTTTCGCGGAAAACTTTTAGGGAATCTCTGAAAAATTGTATCTCTGGGAGAACCTTTCCGACCCACCCTGCGGGTGGGTGCCCGAAGTTCCCCCCAGATTCCCTCCAAAGACTTTTAGAAAAACTGAAAGTTTTTGAACTGAAAATTTTTGGAGAGAGCGGGGCACCCATGCGAAGCATGGGTCGAGAACCTTTTTATAAAAAGGTTCTCTCAAAATAATTTTTCAGACTTTCCTTAACAAGGTTCGGCGTAATATTTGAGACAGGCCCTCTAAAAACTCATGTTTTTTATGAATTCCTTTTCAAAAAGCCTGCTCCCTGAGAGGGGGATGTATTTTGCCGTCTTTGCGATTTCTTCCGCCTCTTTTTTGTAATCGTCGGATAGGAGCGTAAGCCTTGCCCCGTTGAGCACCGCGTCTCCGACGCTTTCGACCCTGCCGAGCCACGCCCTATCCACCACCCCGATGTCCGCGAGCGATTCTTTTTTGAGGTGGCTTCCGAACGCGCCGGCTATATATACCTTTTCGATATCATCGGGGCGCGTCTTTGCCTTCTCAAGGACGACCGATATGCCGGCCTTCAGCGCGGCCTTTGCGACCTGAACCGCCCTTACATCACGCTGGGACAGCGTAATCTCTCCGGAAGGGCCCCTGAAAATGATAAAACTGTTTTCACCCTTTTTTTTCTTTATTCTGTCCGCGAGGTTTGTCGGGACCTCGGCCCTTTCTTTAATCCTTCCGGAGGGGTCTATGACGCCGGTTTTAAACAGTTCGGCCGCGGCGTCCACGATGCCGCTTCCGCATATGCCCCCGGGCCGGACCCGCCCTATCACATCGAGTTTGAGGGTTCCGCCTTCAATCCTTAATCCGCTTATCGCCCCTTTGGCCGCGGTCATGCCGCATTCCATCTCCCCGCCTTCGAAGGCCGGCCCCGCGGGCGCCGATGTCGTAAAGAGCCCTCGCGGTGTAGAGAGTATTATCTCACTGTTTGTGCCTATGTCAATTGCGAGTATATTGCCTTTTCCTTTGGCTATCCCCGTGGAGAGCGTAACGGCCACCGCATCCCCGCCGACAAACCCCCCTATAATGGGGAAGGCATAGAGCCGCGTGCGGGGAGGGACGTCTAAACCGATATCCCTCGCGGCAAGGCGTTTTGCCTCTTTAAAAACGGGCTTATACGGCGCCGTTCCGATGGGCCCGGGCGATACCCCGATGAGGATGTGCTCCATTACGGAGTTCCCGGCAGCGGATATTTCTTTGAGTTCTTTTTTCCTCTTTCCCGAACCGCGGAGGAGTTCCGATATTATCCCGTCAAATGCGGAGACGGCGCATCTTTGGAGCCTTTCGAGGAGCCGGGGGTTGCCTGTTATAGACTCTATCCTTGAGATTACGTCGGCGCCCCATCTTTTCTGCGGATTGGGCAGGGACGCGGTGCCCATGACCCTCCCGTCTCCGGTATCCACAAGAGACCCCGCGAGCGTTGTCGTGCCGACATCGAGTGCGATGCCGTATCCCCCGCCCGGAGGCGGAGTCTTAAGGGTCTTTGCAGCCGCCATTTTGCAACCGTCAGGGTTTGATGGAAGGGGCGCTCGTAAACAGATATTTCAGGTCCTCGTCTTCGAATTCAAATCCAACTCCGAGGTATGCCGATTCGAAGCCGTCCTTGCTTATGAAATCATCATAGCCCGCCGTAACGAAGAAGTACTTGTTCAGACGCACGAGGGTGCCTATCTTAAGATGCGGGTTGCGTTTTTTGTTGAAGTCGAAGTCGAACGCCTCGAAGGCAATCTTGACCCTGTCCTTTAACATATAGTAGTCTATGCCGAACCCGCCGGATGATTCGATTACGCCGCCCCTTATCGCCAGGTCTTCGAACCTCTTCGCCAACTCAAGCGAGAGTTTAAACTCCTGGGAGGTCTTGGTTACGCTGGTGGTGGCGCCGCCTATGGTTACGGTTTCGGTCTTCCGGCGCCCACGCGGGTCGTCCACCACCTCGAACAGATAATACTTGTCGGCCTTCGGCTGCACCTTTAACGAAAGGTAATTTTTCGTGTCCTGTTCGTCGAAGAGGAATTCCCCCCTGTAAGATACGAATGTGCGGAAGCGTTCCGTCCTGTCGATATAATTATTTATTCCGCTGAGCGTCTTGTTGAGGATTTCATGGGTTGTCGGGTCGTTTATGAGTTTCCCGAGGGTCCCTTCGCCCCTGTCTATCTTCTTTGCGATACTGTCCACGGAAGAGATGGTGTCTTCCACTTTGGGGGCGATCTTATTCAAGGTGTCCATCGCCTCCTCGAGTTTGAGCGAGGCGTTTTTCAGGTTTTCCACCCCGCCCTTGAGGTTATCTTTATTCTCCACGATAAGGCTGTTCAAGTTCCTGGAGGCGTCTTTTATGGAGGCCGAGAAATCCTCGAAGTTCACCATAACGGTGGAAAACCTCTTGTCGTTCTCCTTTATGATGGCGTTTACGTTTTCGGTTACCTCCTCGAGGTTTTTGACTATGTTTTTAAGCGTTGCCTCCCCCTCGTTGCCGCCGAGGACCGAGCTGAAAGAGGCGGTTACGTTCTTGACGTCGGAGGCGACATCCGCGAGCAGGTTTATCAGTTTCTCCATGTCCGCGTAGGTTGCAACCCTCGTTATATCTCCTCCCTCTTCGAGAGAAGGCGCGTTGGGGGAGCCGGGAATGAGTTCGAGGTATCTTTCTCCGAGCATGCCGGACGTTCTCAATACGGCGGTGAAGTCCTTGCCTATCTTAACCTCCGGCCTTATCCTGAGCACGAGTTTTGCCTTGTTGTCCTCCAGGAGTATCTTTCTTACCCTCCCGACCTCCACACCGGCCACCCTGACCGAGGCATTCGTATCCAACCCGGAGGCATTGTCGAGCCGCACGGTCAGGGTATAGCCCTCCTCCCTTCCGAACTTAATCCCCCCCACCCTTAGAGACATGTAGACAAGGAGGATAAGCCCTATGAAAACAAAGATTCCTACCTTTGCCTCGGCGCTTAATTTAAGCATAGGTTTAGTATACCTTTATCGGCCCCTGCGCGCTCCCCGCGAGAAATTGCCGCAATACGGGGTTAGCGTTCTTCTTCATCTCTTCCACTGCGCCATGCTCTATGATTTTCCCCTCGTATATCATGGCGACCATGTCGGCTATCTTGTATGTAAGCGCTATATCGTGCGTGATTGCGATATAGGTCGTCTTAAGGGCCTTCTGCGTTTCGGACATGAGATTTGCTATGGAATCGCTCATTATGGGGTCGAGCCCGGTCGTAGGCTCATCGAAGAGGACTATCTCAGGGTCCATCACGATGGCCCTTGCAAGCCCCACCCGCTTTTTCATTCCGCCGCTTAAGTCCGCGGGCATCATATCCTCGACCCCCACAAGCCCCACCCTCCTTAATTTTTCCGTTACAATCCCGCGGATGTCCTTGTCCGCCAGGTCCGTGTGTTCCTTGAGCGGGAACCCCACGTTTCCGGCAACGGTCATGGAATCAAACAAGGCGGCCCCCTGGAATAGCATCCCGAAGCGTTTCAATACCTCGGTAAACTCCCTTTCCCCCATCTTTGTTATGTCTTTTCCGTCGACGAGGATTTTGCCCGAGTCCGGCTTCAACAGCCCCACTATGTGCTTTATGAGGACGCTTTTGCCCACGCCGCTTCTGCCTATTATGACGGTGGTCTTGCCGTCCTCTATGGCGAGGTCCACTCCGTCGAGCACGACCTTCACGTTGAAGGATTTCTTAAGGTCTATAATTTCTATCATAACCGGATGTGTCTTTTCAAGGATTAGAACATTATGGACGTTAGAATGTAGTCGGACACGAGTATAAGGACGCATCCCACCACAACCGCGTTCGTTGCGGCCCTCCCCACACCCTCGGCCCCTCCTGTCGTGTAGAAGCCCTGGTAACTCGCAACAAGTGTTATTATAAGCCCGAAGAAGAACGATTTTGTAACGCCGTACATTATGTCGTCCACGTTAACGAAATCCACCGTCCTTCCGATATAAACGCCCGGGTTTATGTTGAGAAGTGTAACCCCTACAAAATACCCTCCTATAACGCCGACAAAGTCGGTTATGACGGTAAGGATAGGGAGCATGGAAAGGCCGGCGACTATCCTCGGCGTTATCAGGTATTTTACCGGGTTTATCGCCATCGTGTACAGGGCGTCTATCTGTTCGGTGACCCTCATTGTCCCGAGCTCCGTCGCCATGGCGCTCCCCGCCCTTCCCGTGACCATGAGGGCCGTAAGAACGGGCCCGAGTTCCCGCGCCATACTAAGCGCCACGGTGGGGCCGACGAGGCTTTCAGCGCCGAATCTTTTAAGGGCGTTGAAACTCTGCATGGCGAGGACCATCCCCGTAAACGAACCGGTAAGTATTACCACAAAAAGGCTTTTTACGCCGACAAACTCCATCTGTTTAACTATGTTCCTGAGCTTATAGGGGGGGATGAAGATAAAATAAACGGCCTGGGCGAGGATGAGGAACATATTGCCGGTTACGGTTACGGCCGTTACGGCCATCCGGCCGAGCCTTTCAAAGAGTTCCCTCATGCGTACACCCTCCGGACCCTTGAGGAGATGTTGCAGAGTATCTCATAGGGGATGGTGCCTGTTTTTTCCGCTATCTCCTCGGCGAGGACATCGATGCTCCCCTGGCGGCCCATAATAACCACCTCATCCCCGACATCCACCCCTTCTACGTTTGTACAATCTATCATGGTATGGTCCATGCATATAACCCCGGCCATCGGTGCGCGCCTTCCCCTTACAATGACCTCCCCTTTTTCCGAGAGTCTTCGCGGAAGCCCGTCTCCGTAGCCTATCGGGATGGTGGCGATTGTGCTCTCCCTCCCGGTTACAAACGTCCTTCCGTAACTTACGGGGAAGCCGGCCGGGACCCGTTTAAGTTGAAGGATACGGGTTTTTACCTGCATGACGGGCAAGAGTTCTATCTTATTCCTTAAGTGCGGCGCCGGGTATGCCCCGTAGAGCATTATCCCGGGCCTTACAATGTTAAAGCGGCTCTCTTCTTTTTCGAGGAGCGCCGCGCTGTTTGCCATATGTATGTATGGGGGGTTATAGCCCATGGCGCGGATTTTCCCGAGGGCGCCCAAAAAGACCTCGAGCTGCCTGTCTGAAAATTCCCCCCCTTCGCGGTCCGCTTCGGAAAAATGAGAGAGGACCCCTTCCAGTAATATGCCTTCGAGTTTCTTGAATTCCTCGAAAAAAGCCGTTACCCCCTCCGTAAGCACCCCCATGCGCCCCATGCCGGAGTCTATCTCAACATGCACCGGTTTAGTCCTGCCGGTCTTGCGTGCGCACCCATCGAGAAGCCTTGCCATTGCGATATCATGAACGACCGGGGTGAGTTCATAAGAAAAGGCCTCTTCCGCCTGGGTTTTGTCCACCCCCCCGAGGATTAATATCGGGCTTTTTATGCCTCCCTTTCTCAGGTTTATCCCCTCCTCCGTAAAGGCAACGGCAAAGGATTCGCACCCGAATCCTTCGAGCGCCCTTGATACCTCCACATCCCCATGGCCGTAGGCGTTCGCCTTTACAACGGCCATAATGCCGGTTTTGGGGGACAACCTCTTTCTAATCTCTCCGTAATTGTGTTTAAGAGCCCCCATATCTATAAGGGCAACGGTGGGTCTTGCGCCCAAAGAAAACCCTCCTTATCTCCGCTCAAAAATCCTTCGAATGGGGTGCCCGCCCAGCACCACTTTGGACACGTCCAGCACCACTCTTAGCACAAAGTCCAGAGTGGTGCTGGACACGTTGGCTTTGAATGTTATGGAGGAAGCCCTGTCCAAAGTGGTGCCGGGGAGATAGACTTTTCACGAAAAGTCCCCCCTGTTCGTTTAATCCATATTAAATATCACCCTTTACACTCATATGTAAAGGGTTTTTTAGGACATTGGAACGGATGTTTTGGTTGGAAAAATAAAAGGTGTGCGTTACACGCCTCGCGCCTGCGCTCGCCTCTCGGCGAAGCCGAGGGTCGACGCCTCGCGGCGCGGCGACGCGGGCCGGTTCTATTGGTAGAGGGCTTTCTGTGGAGACGTTTCCTTTGAAAGCGAGGTTCTGAGTTTTTTGAGCGCCGAATTCTCTATCTGCCTCACCCTTTCCCTGGTAAGCCCCATCTCCTTACCAATGGACTGGAGGCTTTCGGGTTCGTCCGCCATAACCCTCTTTTCGATAACGAACTGTTCTTTTTCGCTCAAGAGGGCGAGTGCGTCATATACGTCCCTTTTTACTATCGCATGCTCCTCGGCCATGGAAACGGTCTCTTCCTGCGTGGGGGCGGGGGACGTCAATTTTTCGATGAGGGTCTTCTCGTTATCCGCATTATTGATGGATGAATCGAGGGAGATATCGTTTGCGCTTATGTCCGTTACATAGAGCCCGTCTTCGACCGTAAGGCCGCACCCGGCAGGGGACTTTTCCGGGTCTTCCTGCCGGTTTTTATAAAAGAGTCTTTTTTTCAATGCCTTTGTGGAGCGTTTCACAAGCCCCTTTGTCCGCAGGATGTATTCCTGCATGAAAGACCTTATCCACCATGCCGCATAGGTAATCAAGCGGCAGCCTCTATACGGGTTGAATTTTTTTACCGCCGTCATGAGCCCGATGTTGCCTTCCTGGACCATGTCCTTCAGGTTGCACCCGTAGTCTCTGTATTCAAGGGCGAGCTTCACTACAAACTTGAGGTTCGAAGTGACGAGGGTGTGCGCCGCGTCGATATCCTTTTTTTCATACCAGCGCACGGAAATCTCATGCTCCTCGTCCCTTGAAAGGACCGGGAAGCGGTTTATCTCTATTAGATAGCTCTGGAGCGAATCGTCAAGGACAGGCAGACCCATCGGCTGTATGCAACCTCCATTGATTCGGCGCCCTTTCCCGCATAAGCGTCAATCTCATATAATATAAAGGTTTTCCGGATTTGTCAAGGGCCTCTTTGCTTTGTGTCTAAAAAATCCGGGTGCGGGGTTTGCAGGGCGCTGGGCGACCCACCCTTCGGGTGGGTGCCCGCCGGCAGAGCCTGCCATGAACTTGTTTCGGGGGTGGGCCGGGGTCTCTCGGCCCTGCCTGCAGCAGGCAGGCATTTATGGCGGAATTTTTCAATCTATATTACACCCTATATTACACTCGTCCGGCGGAGTCAACTTAAACATCGTCGGTTCTCAAGCGAAAGGATTCTTTACGAATATCGCCTCTTTCCTCTCCGCCCCTACCGATACGATGAAGATACCGACCCCTGTGAGTTCTTCTATCCTCTTTATATAAGATTTTGCCTTTCCGGGAAGGCCCTCAATGTCCTTTATGCCGTGTGTGGGCGCCATCCATCCTTCCACCGTTTCGTAGACGGGTTTGCATTTTTCGAGGATTCTGGGCTCTGTGGGGAATTCACGGACGTCCGAGCCGTTATATCTGTAGGAGGTGCATATCTTTATTTCGGGCAGGGCGTCGAGGACGTCGAGTTTTGTAAGGACAAGCCCGTCAAGGCCGTTTATGCGCGCGGAATATCGAAGCGCAACACTATCGAGCCAGCCGCACCTCCTGGGCCTGCCCGTCGTCGCGCCGTATTCCCCCCCCATCTCCCTCAATTTCGCCTCTTCTTTTTCCTCAAGTTCGGTGGGGAAAGGGCCTTCCCCGACCCTTGTCGTGTATGCCTTTGTAACCCCCACAACCGTATCTATCACCGTCGGGCCTATGCCTGAGCCTGTGGCGGCCTCTCCGGCCACGGTGTTACTCGATGTGACGTAGGGGTATGTGCCGTGGTCTACATCGAGGAGCGTTCCCTGCGCCCCCTCGAAGAGTATGGATTTCTCCTTTTTTATCGCGCCGCTTAAGAAAAGGGACGTGTCGGTTATGTAGCGGCCTATTTTCTGCGCGTAGTTCATGTAATCGTGGTATATGTCGTGGACCTCGTAACCCTTTTCATGGAGTATCGCGGCTATGTATTGGTTTTTTTCGTGCAGGTTTATCTTGAGTTTACCCCTGAAGTCTTCCTCGTTTAAAATGTCCCCGCACTTTATCCCGCACCTTGAGACCTTGTCCTCGTACGCCGGACCTATGCCCCTTCCGGTAGTCCCTATCCTCTGGCTGCCCCTGAGTCTTTCCTTCGCGGCATCGAGCTTTTTGTGGTAGGGCATTATGAGGTGTGCGTCCTTGCTTATGAGGAGGTCTTCGTGGCGGAAGCGCCCCATGCGGGAGAGCATCTCAATCTCATCGAGGAGTGTGGCCGGGTCCACAACGACCCCGTTGCCTATGACGCAGGTTTTTCCCGGGTGCAATATCCCGGACGGGATAAGGTGGAGGATAATCTTCTCCCCGTTCACCATGACCGTATGGCCCGCGTTATTCCCGCCCTGGTAACGCACCACGCAATCGGCATACTCCGTCAGTATGTCGACTATCTTCCCCTTGCCCTCATCGCCCCACTGGGCCCCTACAACCACTACTCTCCTGCCCACGTCCTGTCCTTCCCGGGGGTACCCTTTGCAGCAACATCCGGTAGAAGGTTACAAAGAGTTTCCCCCCAGCGCCGTTACGATATCTTCCACGTCAAACGCGAACCCGGTGGATTTCACCGGATAGCCGTATTTCTCAAGGAGCGTGTCGTATCTTCCGCCGCTCAATATGGGTGTGCCGACGTTTTCGGCAAAGCCCTCGAATATTATGCCGGTGTAGTAATCGAACCCACGCACCTCGCCGAGGTCTATGGTGATTGAATCCATGCAGCCCTTCCGGCCTATGATGTCGATTGTTTTTTTAAGATACTCAAGCGACTCTTTCAGGGCGGGGTCTTTTGAAAAAGACATCGCCTTTTTTATCACCTCTTTCTCTCCGTAAAAGGTTGCGAGCGAAAGGAGGAGTTTCCTGTCGGCGCCCGTTATAATCCCGCCGGATGTCTTCAGTATGGATTCAAGCCCGGAATTGTCCTTCTTTGCGATTGCGTCCTTTATCTTTCTTTTCTCTTCGTCGGGGACTGCGAGCCTTGCGAGGACCTTTTTTACGAAACCCACGTCCCCGATATCTATCTTGAAATCTTTAAGGCCTGTTTTCTTGAGGGCGTCTATCGCCATTACGACCATCTCGCTGTCGGCCTCGGGGGATGCGTCCCCTGAGACGCACTCCGCCCCTATCTGGAGTATTTCTTTCGACCTCTCCCCGCCCCCGTCCGCGTAGCGGAATACGTTTTCATTGTAGTAGAGTTTAAGGGGGAGGGGGTAATCCCTCATCCTCGTTGCGACAAGCCGGGCTATCTGCGGGGTTATGTCCGGCCTTATCGCCATGACCATGCCGCTTCCGGGTTCCATGAACTTAAGCACCTTGGTCTTCATGTCCCGCCCCATGCCCAGAGAGAGCGTGTCGACGTATTCAAGGAGCGGGGTTATCACCCTCCTGAACCCGTATCTCTTGAAGGTGGAGAGTATGGCGGACTCCACCTTTGCTATCCTTTCGGCCTCTTCCGGCAGTATGTCCCTTACTCCCTGCGGCAGCGTTATGGGGGGAGGGGTCTTCATCTATAACTCCACCACCTTGGCGGATATGATGTGAGGGAGTTTGAGTATCTTTTGCGTGAGCCCCTTTGAAAGAGGGGTGTCTATGTTCCAAACACTTACGGCCTCCTCCCCGGCCTTTTGCCTGCCGAGGTGCAGGCGGGCTATGTTTACGCCGCCTTCGGCGAGGAGGGTGCCGACGTTTCCTATAACGCCGGCCTTGTCATGGTTGTGGAGGAACAGGAGATACCCGTCGGGGACCGCGTCGAGAAAGAACCTGTCTATCTTGACTATCCTCGGCTCGCTCTTTCCGAAGAGCGCGCCCTCGACCGTATGTTCTCCGTCCTTTGTCCTGACCTTTATCGTCACGGAACTCGCGAAGTCTATCGGCCTTGAGGATTTTATCTCGATTACCTTTATGCCCCTCTCCTTTGCGACATAAGGGGCGTTGACGAAGTTCACGTACTGGTCCATCACACGGTCGAGGATACCCTTTACGGACGCTATGGTTATGGGGGATACGTCGTACTCGCACACGTCCCCGCTGTATTCCACGGTAATCTCCTCTATGGCCCCCCTTAACGTCTGCCCCTGGAAACTCCCGAGTTTTTCCGCGAGTTTTATGTAAGGGCCGAGGGCGGCGAGGAGTTCCGCCGGGACGCTCGGCACGTTGACCGCGTTCCTTATGGTGCCCTTGGTCAGATAATCCGCCATCTGCTCGGCGATGGCGAGCGCCACCTTTTCCTGCGCCTCGGCCGTAGAGGCGCCGAGATGGGGCGTAAGTATCACCTCGTCCAGGTTGAGGAGGGGGTTATCCTTCTTCGGGGGTTCCTCTTCGAAGACGTCCAACGCCGCCCCGGATACCACGCCGGCCTTTATCGCCCCGAACAGGTCTTTTTCGCTTACTATCCCGCCCCTTGCGCAGTTTACGAGTTTCACCCCCTTTTTCATCTTGCCGAACGCCTCTTTGTCCACGAGGTTCCGGGTTTCGTTCGTGAGGGGGACGTGGATGGAGAGAAAATCGCTCTGCCTGTACAGGTCATCGAGGGTTACAAGCGTTATTCCGAGTTTGTCCGCGGCCTCCCCTGAGATATAGGGGTCGTAGGCTATGACGTTCATCTTAAGCCCCTGCGCCCTCTGCGCGACTATGGACCCTATGTTCCCGACGCCGAGTATGCCGAGGGTTTTGTCCGTTACCTCGGTCCCCTCGAATTTTTTCTTTTCCCACTCGCCCCTTTTCATGGACGCCGTTGCCTGCGGGACATACCTCGCGAGCGACATGAGCATCGCTATCGCGTGCTCCGCGGTCGTTATGGTGTTGCCGCCAGGGGTGTTCATGACGACGATGCCTTTTTTCGTGGCGGCCACCACGTCGATATTGTCCACCCCGGTGCCCGCCCTCCCTATGACCTTTAAGTTCTCCGCGGCGCCGATAATCTCGGACGTTACCTTGGTCCTGCTTCTTACGGCAAGGCCGTGGTAGTCCTTTATCCTCTTTTTGAGTTCTTCCGGGGTTATCTTAGTGTCGACGTCGCAGTCTATGCCAGGGGTTTTTTTGAACACATCCACCGCGGCTTGAGAGAGGTTGTCGCTTATGAGCACTTTCATATATGGGTTTTCCTCTTTTCTGTTTGGCCGGACGACTTATTTATAGCCTTCCAAAAGGATTTTTTGGGCCGCGGCCACTCCCTTTCCGGATTGGGCCCCGCAGCCGAATTTCTCGAGCGCCATTTCAAGCGCGCTTACGGCCGTTATTATGTCGAATGTGTCTATGTAGCCGAGATGCGCAATCCTTATGATTTTCCCCTCCAGATGGTCCTGGCCGCCCGCCATCGTAACCCCGATTTCGTCGCGGACGTACTTTACGAATTTTTTTCCGTCGACCCCGTCCGGCAGGAATACCCCGGTTGCCGAGGGGGCGGGGCTTTCCGGGGCAAGGAGCCTTAAACCGAGGGACTCCACCGCGCTTCTTGTGGCCCTCGCAAGCCGCTCATGCCTCTTGAATACATTTTCGAGCCCTTCCTCCTTGAGCATGGAAAGCGCCTCTTTGAGCCCGGTTATGAGCGAGACCGCCGGCGTATAGGCCGAGGTCTTCTTGGCGAGGTTCTTTTTCTCCTTCTTCAGGTCGAAGTAGAATCTCGGACACCTTGCGCCTTCGTTCCTTTTCCACGCCTTTTCGCTCAACGCTATGAACGCAAGCCCCGGAGGCAGCATAAACGCCTTCTGGGAGCCCGAAATCAAGACGTCTATCCCCCATTTATCCATGGGGACATCCGTAACCCCTATGGCGGTTATGCCGTCCACGATAAGGATGCAGTCCCTCGTCTTTGTAAGTGCGGCGAGTTCCCTTACCGGGTGCTGGACGGTCGTCGAGGTCTCGCTTGCCTGCGAAAACACCCCTTTTATACCGGGGTTTCTGTCCAGGAGTTCTTTTATTGCCC
>JACRCB010000004.1 GCA_016219165.1 Deltaproteobacteria bacterium
ACCTGTTTTTCCATCTTTTATACTGGACATCCCTCGGGTTGTGGCCGCTTGCGTGGAGGGTAAAGAGCGGGAACTGGCAGGAATCCCAATCTTTCCTCCTCTCTCCGTCCGCATACGCCCCCTCGTCGACTATGTCAAAGCAATGGCATGTGGGGCAGGAAAACGTGCATGCGCCGCACCCTATGCACTTCCTTGCAAGTTCCGCCCACACCGGATTTTCATAATGGTTCTTATCCTTCAGCCATTCCTTAATCTTCCCGATGGAAACGTCAGGAACCGGGGAGGGCATCACCACCTCTTTGGGCCTGCCTTCGACCTTATCCTCGAAGGCGCCGCTATATCTGCCGATAAAGGCCCTGCCTTTTTCCGTCACGGCCTCCGCTATGAAATCCCCTTCCTCCGTTTCCTTTAAAAAGACGTCGCTCCCTCCGGTTACCTCAGGAGAAAGCCCAACGGTTGTGCAAAAACACGCCTCATCCGCGGACGTGCATGCAACGGTAACAACGATTGCCCTGTCTTCCCTCTTTGTATAGAACTCGTCCGCGGGGCCCTGCGCAAATACGCTCCTTAAAGAGGACAAACTCGCGGCGTCGCAGGGCCGGGACCCGAATATCACAAGACCCTTGGGCTTCACCTCCGCCCCGTCGCAATCTACCCCCTCCCTGTGGATTTTAAAACGGGCGACGACCTCGGTCTGAGGGAAGAGGAACTCCTTAAAGGAATTTCCCGGAATTATGTAGTCGAACTCTATATCTTCCGCCGAACTGACAGGGCCGTAAACGACCTGCCTCGCCGCAACCTTAGGCGCGACAAAAAGGAATCCGTCCCTTGCAACGTCCTTTATGAGAGTATCAATTTTCTCTTTCCTCAAAAGTCTTTTAGTCATACTCCAATATCCCTCGACTATTCTCCGACCCGCTTAAAAAAATCTTTTGCTTGAATCTTCCGGGAGATTGCTTCGCCAGCCCGCCTTGATGATTGGCTGGCTTGACTCGCAATGACGCTAAAGCGTCACTTTATAAAATCCTCTTTGTCCTCTGGGCTAAACACGACCATCGGAGGATGGACCTCCGTGTCATAACCCGAACGGTAATTGAAAGCATCCTTCACAACAAGGGTCATCTTCTGGTTTATTAGGTTGAGAGGGATGTTTACGGGGCACGCCCTCTCGCACTCCCCGCAGAACGTGCACCTGCCCACAAGGTGCATGGCCCGCGTGAGATTCCATGAAAGATTGCCCCTGGGGTGCGCGGACGTCTCAATCCACTGGGGCATATTTTTCTCGGTAATGCACCTCTCGCAGTAACACAGAGGGCATACCTGCCTGCACGCATAGCATTTTATGCACCTCGAAAAATGTTCCATCCACCAGTCCCACCTCTCTTTGGAAGACATGCGGTCGAGCTCCTCAATCTTCTCGTAAACCATGCCCGCCTGTTTTTCCGGGGGTGTGAAGACCGCTCTTTCTCCTATGATAACATCGGCGATATGGGGGTTCCTGACATCGCAGTTATGGCACTTTGCCGGCATAATCTCCGGCGTTAACTCCCCCTTCCAGAGTTCCTGTTTGTAGACAACACCGTTACATGCCATCCCGATTATGTATACGTCCTCCCTCTTTAACTGAGCCTCGGATATCAAGACCGCGAGGGTCTTTATATCGCACCCCTTCGCCACTATAGCGGGCCTTCCGACGGCCTGTATGTCTTTAAACTTCCTCGTAAGATAGACGGAGAGGTTATTGACGCACAGGGGGTTAAAGACGAGCTTCCCGGCATCCTCCGGTTTTGTTATGAAAACAGGCGTCGTCCTTGTCTTTTTCCCGTTCCACCCGTAGCCGATTACGACCTTGACCTCACCGGAGGCAAGGAGCTCCCTCGCCTTATTTTTTAATGCGTCTTCCATTGCCTCGCCTATTTCAGGAGCACTTTTATCTTTGTGCACTTTACGTAATTAAGCCGGATATTGCCGGCGCCCTTTTCTTTTATATGCGCCTTTATCGCGGCTTTAAGGTTTTCAAAGGCCTCTTCAGAGTCCTTGCCACGGACGTCGAGCCCCAATTCCGGACAATCCGCCCTGAAACCCTTGCCGGGCGCCTCAATCAATATCGCGCTTACAGATACCTCGTCAGCCATTTTCTTCTCCCTTCAGGCCCTTGTATTCGACAAACGGCCCGAGGATTTTAACTTCCTCCGTTATGCCGTTTATGAGGTCCACCCATTTGATGGCCTCGGAGGCCGAGACCCACGAAAAATGCAGCCTCCTCATATCTATGCCGGTAAACTCCATGAGGCTTTTAAACGCAATCCACCTGCGTCTTGCGTGGTAGTTGCCGGTCGTGTAATGGCAGTCCCCGGGATGGCATCCTGAAACGAGGACCCCGTCCGCGCCGTTCTCAAAGGCCTTGATTATAAAGAGCGGGTCTATCCTGCCCGTGCAGGGGAGTTTTATTATCCTCACGTTCGGCCTGTATTCGAGCCTGCTTGTGCCCGCGAGGTCAGCCCCCGCGTACGTGCACCAGTTGCAGACGAAGGCCATGATTTTAGGCTCGAAGGCGCCTGTTTGTTCATATTGTGCGTGTTCTGACATTTTTATTTCACCATTTATTCAACTATTTTCCTTTTTCACCTCAATAGTCGTGCAGGGTGGGCACCGCCCACCAAAATATCAGCCATTTACTTCTGTAAATGGTGGGCATTGTCCACTCTACGAGGCTTATTCATGTTCAAAAACGTCCCAGATGCGAGGAAGGACAAGGGATTAAACCGCAGCATACTTTTAGGTATGTGAGGATTTAATCGCGCAGTCCTGACAAAGCAGATGGGCGTTTTTCAACATGAATACCTAAAACGCATTGATGGCCGCGAACACCTGCTCGTCGGTGTATCCCGCCAGGTCTATGGCCTTGCTCCTGCACGCCGCTACACACACGCCGCAGCCCTGGCACACCCCCTCGTTTACTTTTGCGTGCATCCCCATGACATCTCCCTGCCCGTTTTTAACCGTAAACCTCTCTATCGCCGAATAAGGGCAGGCAACGACGCAGTCCCAGCACGCGTTGCAGACCCTCTCGTTTACGTTGGCGACTATCGGCTCCCTCGCCATCTCCTCGGACGAAAAGAGGCCCAAGACCTTGCCTGCCGCCGCACTCCCCATATTGACCGATTCCGGTATGTCCATCGGGCCCATGCATGCGCCCGCAAGGTATATGCCCGCGTTCACCGTCTCAACGGGCTTGAGTTTCGGATGGTATTCGTTGTAGAAGCCGTGCCTGTCCGAGCCTATGCCGATGGTCCGGGCTAAACCGTCTGAGCCCTTTCTCGAAACGACCGCCGTCGCCAGAACGACCATGTCGGCCTCTATCTCGACCTGAGAGTTGCTTAAGGTATCCGCCCCGCAGACAACGACCTTGCCGTCTTTTTCATAGACCCTCGACACCCTTCCCCTTAGATACATTGCGCCGTCCTTTTCTATGGCCTTCCTTACAAACTCCTCGTAACGCTTCCCGCCGGCGCGTATGTCCATGTAGAATACGTATGCCTGGCCGCTCTTGACCTTGTGCCTGAAGAGCATCGTATGCTTTGCCGTGTACATGCAGCACACCTTCGAGCAGTAACTTACCCCCTTCGCCTCATCCCTCGAGCCCACGCACTGTATGAATACGACCGTCTCCGGAACCTTCCCGTCCGAGGGCCTCCTTATCTCGCCTCCTGTCGGGCCCGAACTCGATGCGAGCCTCTCAAACTGCATGCCGCTTATGACGTCCTTAAACCTTCCGTACCCGTACTCTCCGAACCTCTCGTTTGGCATCATCTGGTATCCCGTTGCAACGACAACGGCCCCGACCTTTTCCTCCACCACCGTATCCTTCTGCTTAAAGTCTATGGCCTTGGGGCCGCAGACGACGGCGCATGCGCCGCATTTATCCTTCTGGAACTTCGGGCAGTTGGGCGCATCTATGACCGGGATGTTCGGCACGGATTGGGGAAACGGCGTATATATGACCTTGCGGCTGGTGAGCCCCAGTTCGAATTCGCTCCCTGCCTTGAACGGGCATTTCTCTATGCACTCGCCGCAGCCCGTGCATAGGTCCTCGTCTACGTATTTCGCCTTCCTCCTTATGCGGACGGTGAAGTTGCCGATGTAGCCGTCCACCTTTTCGACCTCGGAATACGCGTAGAGTTTAATCTTCTCGTTCAGTTCGACCTCGACCATCTTCGGGGTGAGGATGCACTGGGAGCAATCCATGGTCGGGAAGGTCTCGGAAAGCCGCGCCATGTTGCCCCCTATGGAGGGCTCCCTCTCAACGAGTATTACCTCTCTTCCCCCCTCGGCTATGTCCAGGGCGGCCTGTATCCCGGCAATGCCGCCTCCTATGACGAGCGCCCTTCTTGTAACGGGTATATTTATCTTTTTCAGAGGCCTGTTCCTTTTAAGCCTCTCTATAGCCATCCTCGTAAGGTCGTTACCCTTTACGGTGCCCGTCTTCTTTGTCCTGTCGTGATGGACCCATGAGCACTGCTCCCTTATGTTCGCCATCTCGCATCTGAACGGATTAAGCCCGGCGGCATCACTTGCCTTTCTGAACGTCTTTTCGTGCATGTGGGGGGAACATGCCGAAACAAGAACGCCGTCGAGTCTGTGTTTCTTAATGGCCTCCTTGAGCATCTCCTGCCCCGGGGAGGAACACATGAACTTGTAGTTGCGGGAATAGACGACCCCCGGAAGTTTCTGCGCCTCCTCGGCGACCTTCTTCGTGTCGACCGTACCCTCTATGTTATTCCCGCACTGGCAGACAAAGACGCCGATTCTGGCCATCCCTATACCCCCTTACTCTTCAAAAGCGGCCTTATGTCCCAAAGATTCTTACCCAGCCCCAGTGTGTCTTCGTCCTGGCCGAGGGCCAATCCCAGGAGCTGCGTGAAATAAACTACCGGGACTTCCCTGTATCCGGGTGTCTCCTCGAGCGTTTTTTTCTGGCTCTTTTCGAGGTTATACTGGCACAGGGGGCAACTCGTTACTATGAGTTCCGCCCCTCGCCCGGCCGCGGACCTCATCACATTGCCGGAAAGCCTCTCTACGATATCGGTCCTCGTCATGGCGAGATGCGCCCCGCAGCACTCCGCCTTGTCCGGGAAATCAACGGCCTCGCACCCGAGCGCCCTTAAAAGGCCCTCCATTATCGTAGGGGCCTCGTGGTCGTCTATCCCCATCTCCTTAAACGGCCTCAAGAGCATGCACCCGTAATATGCGCCCGCCCTTATGCCCTTAAGAGGCCTCTTCACAGCCTCTTTTATCTTTTCAAAACCTACCCTGTCCCTTAAGACCTCAAGGTAGTGTATTACGTCTATGCTGCCGTCGTAATCCTCCTCTATGAACCCGGTTACTATCGAACGTTTCTCCTTATCGTCCCTTAAAACCCTGTTTGTGCGCTTAAGGACGTTGTAGCAGACACTGCAGAGGGTCATCACACTCCCCCCACCTTCCTTCTTTGCGTTCAAGAGGACCTTTGCGGGCGCCGTGAGTCCGATGAGGTTGTCCGGGGTAAGCGGAAACGCTGCGCCGCAGCAGTTCCACCCTTTAAGTTCCTCCATCTCAAAACCCAGAGCCGCGGCGGACTCCCGTGCCGAGGTATCGAGCCCTTTCGCAACGGTATTCAGGGTGCATCCGGGATAATAAGGTATCTTCATCATTTCAACCCACCAATTTCCTGAATCCGCAGACAAGCGCCTGCTGGGGGGCGCCCTTTAAAAACGGAAGGGGTATCTCCCTTACCTCTTCATGGCCGCCGCCGCTTCTAAGCCGCATCTGCCTCAATGCCTCGAAGAGGCTTGCGGCGCTGACATTCTTGGGACATCTCGAATAACACTGCAGGCACCCCACACAGAGCCACATGGAGCCCGCGCCAAAAGCCTCGCCGCCCCTCCCCAACTGCAGAAACCTTATCATCTGGGCCGGAGGGACGTCCATCGCATATGCCACCGGGCATCCGGCCGAGCAGTTGCCGCACTGGTAGCACTTTTTAACATCCTCTCCGCTTATGCGTTCGAGCTGCCGGATAAGCGCGCTCTCGATGTCTTCTTTAACGAGTTTTATATTCATACCTGCACCCCTCAAGGCCTCCTGTACTTCTCAACCCCGGCCTTGAAGATGTCCCCGCCGTATATGTCGTTTGCGACCACCGCGGGAAAATCCTCGACCGTAAGCCTTCTTACCGCCTCGGCTCCGAGGTCCCCGTACGCTATGACGTCGGCCTTCTTTATGCACTTCCTTATGAGCGCCCCGGCCCCGCCCACGGCGGCAAGGTATATTGCCTTATACTTTTTCATCGCGTCTATGACCTCTTCCGACCTCTGTCCCTTGCCCATTGTCGCCTTAAGCCCCAGAGAAAGAAGCCTCGGGGTGTATACGTCCATCCTTCCGCTCGTCGTGGGGCCGGCTGAGCCTATCACCTCGCCCGGTCTGGGCGGAGTGGGTCCCACATAGTAGATAATCTGCCCCCTCACGTCGAACGGCAGGGCATCGCCTTTATCCATTGCCTCGGATAATTTTTTATGCGCGGCGTCCCTCGCCGTATAGATAACTCCTGTTATGAGAACCTTGTCTCCGGCCCTGAGATATTCGACATCTCTGTCGGTTAAAGGCGGGGTTATCCTGGCCGGCTTATCCATTTAAATCTCTATCTCCTTATGCCTGTCCGCATGGCACTGGATATTTACGGCTACGGGAAGGCTTGCTATGTGGCACGGGAATGCCTCTATATGCACGGAGAGGGCGGTTACCCTTCCCCCGAAACCCATGGGCCCTATGCCGAGCGAGTTAATCCCTTCGAGCAATTCCCTCTCGATTGAATCGAGTTCCTTATCGGGATTGCGGCTTCCGACGGGCCTTAGAAGCGCCTCCTTTGCCAATATCGCCGCCTTCTCGAAGTTCCCGCCTATGCCTACCCCCGCGATTATGGGCGGACAGGGGTTGCCGCCCGCGGCCCTTACCGTTTCGATTACAAAATCCTTCACACCCATAATCCCCTCCGCGGGCTTGAGCATCTTCAGTCTGCTCATATTATCGCTGCCCGCGCCTTTGGGCGCGAAGGTTATCCTTATCCTATCCCCCTCGACAACCCTCGTGTGTATCACGGAGGGGGTGTTGTCCCCTGTATTTTTCCTCGTTATGGGATGACATACCGATTTCCTCAGATACCCGTCCCTGTAACCCTGCCTTACCCCCTGGTTTATCGCGTCTTCGAGCGGGCCGTCCAGACACACGCCCCTTCCGAGGCTGACAAAGAACACCGCCACCCCTGTGTCCTGACACATGGGAACGCCCTCGGATGCGGCAACCTCGAAGTTCTTGACAATCTGCTCAAGGACGTCCCTGCCAAGCGGGGAGGCTTCCCCGTCCGCCGCTTTTCTCAGCGCGGCCTCGACGTCGGAGGGAAGGAGGCATGCGGCATCCATGCAAAGTTCCTTCACCTTTTCCGTTATCTCTGATGTCCGTATATTCCTCATCGCCGCCTAAAACTTCAACTCACCCACGAGTTTCTTTATCGCTGAGACCGAGGCGTCAAACGCCTTCCTCTCCGCGTCGTCAAGTTCTATCTCGACTATCTCCTCCACCCCGTCGGAGCCGAGTTTCACCGGAACCCCGACAAATACCCCGTCCAGCCCGTATCTGCCCTTGCAAAAAGCGGCGCACGGTATAATCCTCTTTTTATCCTTTATTATCGCCTCGGCCATCTCGGCGATGCATGCCGAGGGCGCATAGAATGCGCTCCCGGTCTTTAAGAGACCCACTATCTCCCCTCCGGCCTTCCTTGTCCTCTCCATGAGCCTCTCGACCTTTTCCGGGCTTAGAAGCTGGGTTACCGGTATCCCGGACACGGTCGTGTACCTCTTGAGCGGGACCATCTCGTCGGCGTGCCCGCCTATGACCATCGCCTGCACGTCCTCGACGGAAACGTTGAGTTCCATCGCGACAAACGCCCTCAACCTCGCCGAGTCCAGGGCGCCGGCCATCCCTATAATCCTTCCGGGCGGAAGCCCGGACAGTTTCCATGCCGCATGGACCATCACGTCGAGGGGGTTTGTAACGACCATGAGGATTGACTGAGGGGCGTTCTTGACCACCTCTTCCACAACGCCCCTTACTATGGCGGCATTCTTATCTATGAGGTCGGCCCTCGTCATCCCTGGCTTACGGGGCAGCCCGGCCGTGATTATGACGAGGTCGCTCCCGATGAGGGCGCCATAATCGCTCGAACCCTGGACAAGCGTATCAAAACCCTCTACGGGCCCCGCCTCCATTATGTCGAGGGCCTTGCCGGCCGGCATACCCTCGACGATATCTATGAGGGCCACGTCCGCAATCTCCTTTAACGCCATCCACAGGGCGGCATGAGCGCCCACGTGGCCTGCGCCTACTATCGCTACCTTTTTACGAGCCACGCCCGCCTCCTTTTTTGAAGACAAAAGAACTTCCCAGTAGGGGTAGACCCCGGATTTACATACGGAAGATATACACTGATTCTATTGTATACTGTATACAGAATAAAAGACACTGTCAAGGGCATTCTTTCTACAGCCAAAAAGACTAATTGCGGTTCATGAATTGGCAGAGTGGGCAGGGTGTTTCGGACGGATATTCGGGAAAAACCCCCTCTCCCCTGCGGGGAGAGGGAAGGGTGAGGGGCATAATCGTAAACATTAAAAAAAGTGGCTGCCTTTTACATTGAAGAACTCCGCCCCTGAAACAAGTTCAGGGCAGGCATAAATGCCTGCGTGTTCCGGAGTCACGGCAGACAGGCGGCGCACAGGCACACCCGGATAGTTTTCGGGGAACCTCTGCTTGATAACCGTATATGACTATCATATACTAATTTTCAGATGTTTCGGTGAGTCCCCTCACCGAAACAATCTCGGAGTCCTCCCGAAAGGGAGGCTATGATAATTCGGCGTGAGGACACACCGAATTATCTAAATGGCGTATGAATCCCATGAAGAAGAAGGTTCCTAAATTCAAAAGCGAGGACGAGGAGAGGGAGTTCTGGGCGGCCCACGACTCCAGTGAGTACGTTGACTGGGAAAGGGCGAAGAGGGTTGTGCTGCCGGAACTCAAGCCCTCGCTTAAGACCATCTCATTAAGGCTCCCTGAGGCCATGCTGGAGGAACTGAAACTTCTGGCCAACAAGAGGGACGTCCCATATCAGTCGCTTCTGAAGATATTCCTGTCGGAAAAAATCCGCGCGGAACTGAAGGCAGGCTGAGGTTTGCAGCCCTGTAGGGCGGGTTAGGCGTAAGCCGTAACCCGCCAGATGTCAGACAGCCATTCGGCGGGTGTGACCCGCCCTACGCTTGCTCCATAAACATC
>JACRCB010000034.1 GCA_016219165.1 Deltaproteobacteria bacterium
AGACCTTGAGGATGCCAATGACCTTCTTAGAGCAGAAAAAGAGGCTCAAGGATTTATACCCTATGAAGAATTTCGACAGAGGTGGCTCAAGTCTTGCCTCGGAATTCTTCAAGGTCTTTTTGAGCTGAAGGCATTAGCCTGACATCACAGCTCAAGGAATCTTCCCCTTTCTGCTTTTCGAAAAATACTCTCTGGCAGAGATATGCCCGCCCTTAACCTTCTTTGCTTCTTCAATGAGGGCTATGTCTATCAGGTCTTCTCTTATCGCATGATCGCTTA
Source organism: Deltaproteobacteria bacterium (assembly GCA_016219165.1). Lineage (GTDB taxonomy): Bacteria > Desulfobacterota > GWC2-55-46 > GWC2-55-46 > DRQE01 > JACRCB01. The sequence continues at coordinate 280 of JACRCB010000034.1, forward strand.
CCACCTTCTCCAGAAAGGCTTCCCTCTCGACGGTCTTAAGCGCTTTAAAGGCTGTAAAAAAGACATCAGCCGTTGCCTCATTTGCCTTCACAATATCACCCCCATTTGCGATACATTATTATATCAAAGCGTTCAAAAGGTAACAATCTAAAAATACTGCGTCCCCCCTTACCCCCTTAGACTTCGCCCATGCGCAATTCCACGGACACCTTATTTAATTAGGTGGAATTCTCAGAATTCACTGCCCCCAGAATTCAATCATAGTGAGTTTATATCCATGACGCCTATTATAGAATTAAGTATACTGTCCCCATAATTCACTAACACATAAGTCCTGATTTTTCAAATCTTTCAGGGGGTTTCTCCTTCGACGAGATTCGTCACTGCGCCTTTTTAATCCCCACCGCACTCGCCACCCCGGTAAGGAAAAGGCCCGCGACAAGGGCCACAGCGCCTATTATAGCGAAGTTGCCCGCCCATCTGATGCCGAAGACGGCCACAAGATAGAGCATCCCCGAATGCATAATGGCGCCGATTAGAAATAAAATGCTCAAAAGCGCCTTGAAGTTCGCCCCTATGGCGAGAGATAAAAGAACAAGGCCGGCCGCTATGTTCAGGAGGGATTCGAGGTTGCCGTGGGCATGCGTGGATGCGAGGAACCCCACCCGGCCCGCGCCCTTAAGATAATCCGCCATCCCTACGACGGCCGGGGCAATGGCCTTTGCAGAGGGTTCCCCGGTCTTCTCCTCCTCCCTGATGCCATCCACTGCCTTGCCCACCTCCATCATCTGCTGCAAATCAGCGCCCTTGCCCGGAACGAGCAAGAGAGGCCCGAGGAGCGCCGTAAACGTAAGGTAGATAAGGCCGAAGACTATGTTAATCTTTCCGTTCATATGGACCTCCTTTTTTTCATGGAAGCCTTTTCGCAAAGGTTTTCACACCTCCCAAAAAACTTTCGCCTTTATCTGAAAACCTTAAGAACTCCGCCATAAATGGCCTGCCTGTGCGTCGCACGCAGACAGGCGGAGATTCTTGAGGGTAAGGGGGGAGGGGGATTCTTTATAAAGAATCCCCCTCGGGTCAATCGTCTTCCAGACTCTCCCATTCTCCGTCGGTAAATGCCTTGTTCCCGTTGACCATCGACGAAATAAGACCATGGCCTTCCACGAGTTCGTGGACGACCACGGCAAAGACATGGGTTGCGACATAGATGATAATCAGGAAGTAAACCGTCTCATGCACCTCGAGGAAAACGGATTTATCCCGAAGTTTATCGGGTAGATTAAAGGTTACGGCGCCGCTTATGACCTGAACCGATGCAACCGCGAAGAAAAACGCATATACTATGCCCGCAAACGGATTGTGCGCCTTGTAAAGGGGTGAAGCACCCCTTAAAAAGCCGCCGTAGAAGCGGACGGTATCCCAAAAGACCTTGCGCTTTTTCGCCGTTACCGGAAGCAAATCCTTCCACCTCGCAGTTTCCGGCCCTGTAAAGAGCCATATGATGCGGACCATAAGCCCGGCGCCGAAAAGAAAACCGAAGGCCGCATGTACCGTTATGAGTTCATCCTCTACCGCGTGGGGGAGTTCCTCGCCGAGCACCATGATTGTGGTGCCGAGCGTAATCAGGATGAGCACGGCGGCTGCGTTCCACCAGTGGAGCGCCCTCAAAAGCGGGTCCCAGACTTTATGCGGCCTGTAACAAGGCTCTACCATTAACATACCTCCGTCTTGAGTATTTACCGGGCACCCAGTCCAAAATAACAGCCGGACGAAGAATACGGGCAACTACTTCTGCGGCTCTACCGTGAGTTTCGATGTGACTTCCTTCACCCCCCTCACCCCTTTTGCAAGCCCTATAATCTTTCTTTCCGCCTCGGCGCTCGACACCGCCCCATGCAGCGTAACGCCGCCGCTGAACGTATCGACGTCTATCTTGAAGAACTTGAGTTCCTTATCCTCTATAATCAACGCGTTTATCTTTGATGTTATCGCCGCATCGTCAATTACCTCGCCAACGCTTCTCCCGCCCGGGGTGGCGCAGCCGGCGAGAAGGGCCAGAAGACAGACGAAAACGGCAAACCTTCCGGCCCTCACAAAAACACCCTTTTCCCTGTAAGATGCAGTATCGACAGCGCCCATTTATCCCTCCAATAAAGTTCCGACATCTTTAACGGTATCCTCTATCCTGACAAGTCTCGCGCCTTCCTTACTCCTCTCCTTTATCTCCACCGAACCCTGTTTAAGGGTCTTCGAACTCACGGTTATCCTTACGGGGACCCCTATAAGGTCGGCGTCCTTGAATTTAACGCCCGCCCTCTCGTCCCTGTCGTCCAGCAAAACCTCATACCCTTTCGCGGTCAGGGAAGAATAAATCTGTTCAGCCGCCTTCATGGTGTCTTTATCGTTCACATTGACCGGCACTATATGGCAATGGAAGGGCGCAAGCGGTATGGGCCAGATTATCCCGTTTTCGTCGTGGTTCTGTTCTACCGCCGCCGCGGCGCACCTTCCTATGCCTATGCCGTAACAACCCATTATAACGGGCCTCTCCACCCCCTTCTCATCGAGAAATGTAGCACCCATGGCCTCGCTGTATTTCGTCCCGAGTTTAAAGATGTGCCCCACCTCTATACCTTTCTTAATCTCGAGGGCGCCGGCGCACCTGGGGCATGGGTCCCCCTGCCTCGCCTTCCTCAGGTCTCCGTATCCGGCGCTAAAATCCCTCTGCGGGATTACGTTTATTATATGGGCATCCTTCTCGTTTGCGCCTGTAACGCCATCTCTCATATCGCGCACGCTGAAGTCCGCATAAACGGGTATCTTTAAACCCACGGGCCCGGCAAAGCCCACGTCCGCGCCGGTCATCTCCTTAACCGTCTTTTCATCCGCCAAGGCAAACGTATCGGCGCCTAAAACCCTCTTGAGTTTTGCCTCGTTTATATCGAAATCCCCCCTGACAAGCGCCGCAATAACACCCTTGCCGGTCCGGTAGATGAGGGTCTTTATCAATCTTTCCGGAGGCACATTCAGGAATCCGCTGACCTCCTCTACGGTCTTCATCCCCGGGGTGGAGACCTTTTCAATCCCCTTGGCCCCGGTTAAGGGAAGAGACGCGCCATCGGGCGGCCTTATCCCTGCCCTCTCTATATTGGCCGCATAGGAACAGGTATTACAACTTACTATCGAATCCTCGCCGGTATCGGCAAGCACCATGAATTCGTGGGAGAAAGAACCCCCGATGGGGCCCGTCTCCGCCTCCACGGCGCGAAAGTACAGCCCGCACCTTTCGAATATCCTTGAATAGGTGCCGTACATGTTCCGGTACTCCTCTTCGGCGCTCTCATCGGTTGCATGGAAGGAATAGGCGTCCTTCATTATGAATTCTCTCCCCCTCATAAGCCCGAAGCGGGGGCGTATCTCGTCGCGGAACTTTGTCTGTATCTGGTAGAGGTTGAGGGGCAACTGCCTGTATGAACGCACGTCCCTCCTTACCATGTCGGTTATCGCCTCTTCATGGGTGGGGCCGAGGCAGAACTCCCTTTCGTGCCGGTCCTTAAGCCGGAGTAATTCCTTCCCGTAAATATCCCACCTCCCGCTCTCCTTCCAGAGTTCCGCCGGGAGCACCATCGGCATCGCCACCTCCTGGGCCCCTGCCCCGGTCATCTCCTCCCTCACTATCCGTTCGACCTTATGAATGACCCTGAGCCCCAGGGGGAGAAGATTATAGACGCCCGCGGCCACCTTCCTTATCATTCCAGCCCTCATCATGAGCCTGTGGCTTGCGACCTCCGCATCCGCCGGCGCCTCCTTCAATGTCGGGAGAAACATTTTCTTAAGATACATGGCAATCCCCTTACCTCGGAAACTTAAGCCCCTCTCAAGAGCAAAACCTGTTGCAAAAATTGCGCGTCACGGAAGTTCCTTGTTGACGGTAACCTTTGCGCTCTTTTTCAGGTCTTCCAGCCACTTTTTGAGAGCCTCTTCCTTTTTGCGGGCAAGAAGATTCTCTTTGAACTCGTCTTTCTTCTTTCCAAACTCTTCTTCGGAGGCCTCCTTGCCGTCCGCGAGGTTAAAGATATAGAAATCCTCTTCATGCGCCACGACCTTCGGGTAAACCGGGGAGCCCTTTTTAAGAAGGAAGAGGTCTTCCCTGTCGCCGACAAATAACCCGAGCCCCGGAATAAATCCCTGAGAGAGGCTAAAGAAACCCGTCTTCCCTGCAGTATAGCCCCCTTCTTTCGCAAGACGGGAAAAACTCTCCCCGGCTTCGGCCTTTTTTAAAAGTTCTCCGGCCTTATCCCCGGCCAACTTTTTCGCCCCCTCTTTTTTAACGGCTTTCACCACATCGCCTCTGACCTCCGCGAAAGGCGGTATATGCTTTTCGACCTTTTCGACCATCTTGACGACATAGAACCGGTTCCGTGATTCCAATATGCCGCTTGTCCCTTTTTCCTCCACCGCGAACACACTCTCTTTGAGTTTATTATCCCTTACAAGTTCGTTGTCAGTGTCTTTTTCAGTGAAAAACCCGGTAAGAACGGTCTTTACCCCTTTTTTGGCGGCCTCCGCCTTGAGTTTTTCCGTTGGGGTGTCCTTTTTTAATAGTTCATATACCTCGGACATGACCTTTCTCGCCCGGGCGCCGGCCTCTTCCTTTGCCGCGATGTTTCTGATATCTCCCCTCACCTCTTCGTACGGCTTAACCCCTTCCCTTTCCACGTCGTCCGCCTTTATTATATGAAAGCCGTACTCGGTCTCCACCGCGGGGCTGATATCCCCTTTTTTAAGCGCAAAGGCGGCGTCTTCGAAGGGTTTCACCATCATGCCGCGGCCGAAATACCCGAGGTCTCCTCCCTCTTTTGCGCTCCCGGGGTCCTGCGAGTATTTCTTTGCGAGAGAAGCGAAGTCCTCCCCTTTTTTAACCCTCGAACGCAGTTCCTCGGCCTTTTTCCTCGCGTCAATCCTTGCCTCTTCCTTATCCTTTGTCTTGGGGTCCGGCCTTATGAGTATGTGCCGCGCCTTCACCCTGCCCGGCCTCTGATAACTGGCGATGTTCCTCTTGTAGTAATCCCTGAGGGCCTCCTCGGGCATCTCCATGCCCTTTGAAAGTTCATCAGCGTCCACATAGCCGTAGAAGGCCTTCATCTTTGTTGGAACCGCGAACGATGCGCCGTTTTTCTCAAAATATTTCTTTGCCTCGTCCTCGGCCGCCTCCACCTTGGGGGCCATGCGCTTCGCCTCGACCTTTATATAATCGAACAAGACCTGCCTATTCTCCTTATCAAACAACCTTCTCAACTCCTCGTCCCCCAATATGGCCTGCCCTGTGGCCGCATCGCGCATTTTTTCCATGCGGAGTTCGTCCTCCACACCCTTTTCGAAATCGGCGGGATTTATGCGGTTAGACCCGAGGACCGCAAAATAGAGTTCTTTATCAAAAACTCCGTCCTTCTGGAATACGGGCATGGAGATTATCTTATCCTGAACCTCCTTATCCGTTACCCCGACTTTCTTTCTGTTCGCCTCATTCAGGATAAGGGCCCTGTCTACGAGGACGTCCATTGTCTTCTGCTTCAGATTGAGTTTGCCTAAAAGCTCATCTATGTTGCCCCCCTTGAAGACCTTCCTGTAATTATCGACTTGCCTCTTGTAAAGGGTTTCGTACTCCTTGACGGTTATCTGCGTCCCGTCGACCGTTGCCACGACCTCGGAGGTTGTGGCCTTTTTCTCCCTCGGCCCCGCGCCCCAGAAGATAAATACGAGGATGATTACAAAAAAAGCCGCTATTATTATAAATGACCTTTTCTTTTTCCTGAAGACCTCGAGCACTTAATAAACCTCCTGCGGTTAATGATTTTTCCGGGACCATGCCGTCAAACCCCTGAAGACCGGGACGACCGGAATCAAAACATGTTAATAGATTTTATCCATAAATTCAACCTTTTTGGACGGGCAAAGTGGGGACGGAGGGTTTTGAACGGAGTACGTGCCTGAGCGAGAGCGCTCGCAGTCAGGCATTCATGGCAGAGAGACCCCGACCCACCCCTGAAACAATGCCGAAACGAGTTCGGCACATGGTTCAGGGCAGGCTCTGCGGAAGGGTGCCCGCGCATGGATGCCCCGACGGTCTGATTCTTATTTTACTTCCTCTCAGGGGAACCCGCGCGGGGTACCCATGCAAAGCATGGGTCAGCGTGGGTCTGGGAGAGGATTGAGGTAAGGGGGGATTTACGCCTGCATATAGCCGTTCTTTTTTTATTTCTTAGGGGGAAAGCGAAGGCCGGGCTATATAATAAGATGAATGCGCCCGGATTCGGGTATTTCCGGAATATCTTTCAGGGCGCGTTAGAGTCTTTCCATAAGATACTCAACGTTATATTTTAAAAGCGCCCATGCCTCAGGGGTTAGGTGTTTGCCTTCGGGGCAGTTTTCATAAGTAGCGCATCCCTGTGCCTCGACCTCGTTTATAAACGCGGAGAGGATGTTTTTGGCGGAAATGGTGCTTCCCTTTTCAAGCGACTTTTTTGCGCTTTCGAGTTTCTTGTCGAGCGAGTTTTCAATGCCAGCGTTTTTTATCCAGCCGAGGGTAAACGCCTCGTGCTTCATGGAGATGATGTAGTCGAGGAAATCAAGGGGCTCGAAGTCAAGAGGCGGGGCTGTGGGGCCGA
>JACRCB010000035.1 GCA_016219165.1 Deltaproteobacteria bacterium
CTTTCCATTTTCTGTCAGCCTTTTCTTTGAGCGCGTTGTCAATCAAGCAGTCGTAATTAAAAGACAAAACAACATCGGTGGATTCCATCTGTTCAACTAAAGTTTCGTGAAATTCACAATTTCCCCTAATCGCTTTCTGGAAAAGCAACGGTAGCGATTTGTAAAAACAATTCAGTGCTTCTACATATCGTTTTACAACAGGACCTGTATCAACATGGACTTCTTTATGAAAACGGCTTGTATAATCGGCTTGTGAAAAAACTTCTTCCATGGACACTCCTATTGTAGAGCCGAATTCCTTGTTCACAAAGTCAAGTAACTTCTCAATTTGCTCAGTATTGGCCGCCTTTTTAATGAATTGAATCTGTGAAAAGAAATCATTATCAAGCGGTGGTTTGGGGTTCTGATTTGTTTTGACAAAGCTAGCACCTCTACTGGCCCCGGCACCTAAGACAATCAATGCCTTATGGTTTTCATATCCTAACCATTTTTTAAATAACACGGACTACCTCCCATCCTCTCCCTAAACCTCCCGAATGGATACATCGAGCCATGAGGGTTAGATTCCTCCGGCCCGGCTACCTATTTCCTCAGTCGGCCTTATGAATCATGTCGTATAATTTTTTCGCCATATCCCCGTCGATTGTCTTCAGTATCATGTATTCGTTCGAGGCGGAATCCCTGTCGCCGTGCGACAGGTGCACAAGCCCCATGCTTAGATGCGCCCGCGCATCACGGGGCTTGGCGCGGAGCGCCTCTTTGAACGAAGATATCGCTTCGCCGTAGCGCCCGAGGCCGGCATACGTCCAGCCCAGATAATAGTACGCGTTCTCGTCTCCCGGATTGATGCGGATTGCGTCCATGTAGTCTCCCACCGCCTCCTTGAATCTCCCGAGCCCCTGGTTGCAATACCCTTTCTGGAAACAGGCGTCGGCGTAACCCGGAGATTTCCTTGCCGCCTTTTCAAAGTAAGGGAAGGCCTTCTCGTAATCCCCGGCCCATAGATGGATGAGCCCGCTGAAGTAAAGCCCTTCTTTTGAAGTGGGGTCTCCGGCGCCGGATTCGCTTTTCCACTCGGCGAAGGTCTTTCCTTTGCCGTTAAGGAGTCTTGTTATCCTCTCCGAGGGAACGGCAAAGTTGAGGCTCTCTTCGTCAACCCGCTGGAAGAGCGCGACCCCGACGGCCTCGCCTTTCATGTTCACGACGGGGCTTCCGCTGTAACCCGGGAATATTTCCCCTGAAATCTGGATTATATTCCCGAAGAGCGGAATCTCGCGGACCGCCGAAATAACGCTTTCGCCTACCATCCTGTCGGCCCCCGGAGAGCCTCCGACAACCATGACCGGTTCTTTATCCGCGGGAAGGGAGGCGCTGAGATTAAGCGGCGTTACAGTGTTGCCCGGAAGCGTCGAAATGCGGATAATGTCCCCTTCCATATCCTCCGCGACAACCCTTTTAACGGAAAAAAATTCCCCTCCGGAGGTTTTAATACCGGCGCGGCTTGCCCCGGTAAGGGCGCGGCGGTTTGTGATGACATCGCCTTCCCTGTTTATGAAAAATCCGCCCGCCTGCCCTAAGACCCTCCCCTCCCCGTCATAGGCTACAACAAGGACGACCGAGGGCTCGACCCTTTTGATGATTGCCTGCAAATCCTCCCCGGCGCGGGAGAGGTTGAAAAAAGCAAGAGAAGAGAGAAGGATAGTTGAAAGCGTCAAAGATGCACGATAAAACCTCATGGCCTCACCTGCCCGTCATTCCCCCAGTCATTCCCATAATCCTGCAGGGATGAATCCCTGCACCCGGATTATCAACCCATCATCTCAATAAACCTCTTGAAAAGATACATCGAGTCGTGCGGGCCCGGGGATGCCTCCGGGTGGTACTGGACCGAGAAAAACCTCCCCTCTCTGTCCGTCATCCCCTCGACCGTAGAGTCGTTCAGGTTTATATGCGTGAGTTCGCCGTACTTCCCCATTGATTCCATATCGACCGCGAAGCCGTGGTTCTGGCAGGTTATCTCGACCTTGCCGGTCTTTAAATCCTTTACCGGCTGGTTAGCTCCCCTGTGGCCGAACTTCAACTTGAAAGTCTTGCCTCCGAGGGCAAGCCCCAAAAGTTGATGTCCGAGGCATATACCGAATATCGGTTTTTTGCCGACGAGTTTTCTGATATTTTCCTGCGCGTATTTGACAGGCTCCGGGTCTCCGGGCCCGTTTGAAAGAAAAACCCCGTCCGGGTTCGATTCCAGAACCTTTTCCGCCGGTGTTTTGGCCGGCACGACCGTAACATCGCATCCCGACGAATAAAGGTTCCTTAAGATATTCCTCTTTATCCCGAAGTCATAGGCAACGACCCTGAACCTTTTCCCCTTCGCAAGAGGGGAGGGTTTATAACCCCGTTCGAGCGTCCAAAGTCCCTCGTCCCATTTATAAGGCTCTTTGCACGTAACCTCTTTTACGAGGTCTCTTCCCACAAGGCACGGGGATTTTCCCGCCTTGTCCGCCAAGGAATCGGGATTAAGGTCAACGCTCGAGATAACCCCCTCCATCGCCCCCTTTTCCCTTATGCGCCTGGTAAGCGCCCTCGTGTCTATACCGTAGATGCCGACGATGCCCATTTTTTTCAGATACTCGCCGAGGGAAAAGGCACCCCTCCAACTGCTCGGGATGAGCGAAGGCTCCTTTACTATAAACCCCTCGACCCACGGCCTCCATGACTCTATGTCCTCTGGGTTAAGGCCGTAGTTGCCCATTTCGGTATAGGTCATCGTTACTATCTGCCCCTTGTAAGAGGGGTCGGTAAGGATTTCCTGATAACCGGTCATCGAGGTATTGAATACCACCTCTCCCGTGGTTTCGCCCTCCGCGCCGAAGCTTAAACCTTCGAATACGGTCCCGTCGGAGAGGGCGAGTATCGCGGGTTTTTTAGTTTCCATGTTTACCCCTCACCCCCGCTTTCCCGCTGGGCGGGAATCCGGCGGGCACCCGATTAGATTTCTCCGTCATATACCACATTCCCGTTAACGATCGTCTTTATGACCTTGCCTCTCAACTCCCTGCCCTTAAACGGCGTATTCCTTCCCTTGCTCTTGAACTTCGCGGGGTCTACAACCCATTTCCGCTCCAAGTCTACGATTGCAACGTCCGCGGGACTCCCGATATTAAGCGTTCCCCTGTCGAGCCCCATGAGCTTTGCGGGATTCACGGCCATAAGGCGTATGAGGGAATCAAGCGTCAAAAACCCTTCATCCACAAGGCCGAGCATCACCGGCAGGGAGGTCTCAAGCCCGACCGCTCCGAAGGAGGCATAATCGAACTCAACGTCCTTTTCTATCGAAGAATGCGGGGCGTGGTCTGTTGCGATGCAGTCTATGGTCCCGTCCTTGAGCCCCTCTCTCAGGGCGTCTACATCCTCTCTTCCCCTCAAAGGCGGATTCATCTTCGCGTCCGTATCGAACCCCAAGACCATTTCATCGGTGAGCGTCAGGTGGTGCGGGGCCGCCTCCGCCGTCAGGTTGACCCCTCTTTTCTTTGCGGCCCTTATGAGAAAAACGGAGCCGCGCACACTTACGTGCGCGATATGGAGTTTCCCTCCCGTCAATTCGGCTAACGCTATGTCCCTTCCCACCATCGCCTCCTCGGCGGCATTGGGGATGCCCTTTAATCCGAGCCTTGTAGAGATTACCCCCTCGTTCATGACGCCGTTGCCCGCAATCGAAGGGTCTTCCGCATGGCTTATGACCGTCAGGCCGAAAACCTTCGAATACTCAAGCGCCCTCCTCATGAGAGAGCCGTCAACAATGGGCCTTCCATCGTCCGATACCGCGATACAGCCCGCATCCCTCAACTCCCCCATCTCGGTCAAACCCTCTCCCATGAGGCCCAGGGTTACAGCGCCCACCGGAAAAACATTTACGCATCCTTCCTCTTCGGCCTTCTTTCTGATATAACGCGTAACCGCCGCGTTATCGTTCACGGGCTTTGTGTTCGCCATGGAAAATACCGTTGTAACTCCTCCGGCCGCGGCCGCGAGGGAACCGGTCTTAATCGTCTCCTTATACTCTTCGCCCGGCTCCCTTAAGTGGGTATGCAGGTCCACAAGCCCCGGGACGATAAGCCTTCCACGGCAATCTATAACCTCCCAGCCATCTCCGAGAGGGGGCTCATGGGACAAGGGTTTCAAAGCGGCAATCCTCCCCCCGATTACAAAAAGGTCGTAGACCCCGTCTATTCCGCTTTCCGGGTCCAGGACCCTTCCGCCCGTCAATGCGAGCCGTTTCATTCCTTTACCCCTCCCAAAAGGAGATAAAAGAGCGCCATCCTGACCGCAACACCGTTTTTAACCTGTTCGAGTATCAACGACCACGGCCCGTCCGCGACTTCCGGGGAAATCTCGACCCCCCTGTTAACCGGGCCGGGGTGGAGTATTATGACGTCCTTCTTTGAGCCGTTGAGTTTTTCGTTGTCAAGCCCGTAAACCCTCGAATACTCCCTTACCGAGGGGAAGAGCGCCTCTTTCTGGCGTTCGAGTTGTATCCTGAGCATCATTATCACGTCCGCGTCCTTTATGGCATCTTTCATATCGGACTTAACGCCGCAGATGGATTCAATCCCCTTCGGCATCATAGTAGGCGGGCCGCAAAGGGTAACCTCGGCGCCCATTTTTTTAAAACCGTGCATGTTCGACCTCGCAACCCTCGAATGGGCTATGTCTCCGGCAATCACTATGCGAAGCCCCTCAAGCCTTCCCAACCTCTCCTTTACCGTGAACATATCGAGGAGGGCCTGAGAGGGATGCTCGTGCGCGCCGTCCCCAGCGTTTATAACGCTCGATTTAAGATACCTTGCGAGCATATGGGGCGCGCCCGCTGAAGAATGCCTTACGACGATGCAGTCCGGGTTCATTGCCTCGAGGTTTTTTGCCGTGTCCTTAAGCGTTTCGCCTTTTTTAGCCGAACTCGCTGCAACCGAGATGTTCACCGCGTCCGCGCTCATCCTCTTTGCGGCTATCTCAAAGGAAGTCCTTGTCCGGGTCGAGGCCTCATAGAAGAGGTTTATTATGGTCTTCCCCCGAAGTGTGGGGACCTTCTTGATTTCCCTCTCCGAAACCTCCTTGAAGGATGCGGCGGTGGATAAAATAAGTTCAATCTCCTCTTTCGAGAGTTCCTCTATGCCGAGAAGGTCTTTCCTGTTAAGCCTCACCTTTTATTGCCTCCTCCTGTCCTCGGTAGGCATTACAACCACTTCGCTCGTTCCGTCCAGTTCCTCGACGTGCACCTTCACGTCTTCCTTAAGAGAGGTCGGGATGTTTTTGCCGACGTAATCGGCCCTTATGGGAAGTTCCCTGTGCCCCCTGTCAACGAGCACGGCCAATTGAATGGATACGGGACGGCCGAAGTCCATGAGGGCGTTCATTGCGGCCCTTATGGTCCTTCCCGTAAAAAAAACGTCGTCCACCATGATGACCGTTTTTCCGTCAATGGGGAACGGGATGTCCATCTTTTTAAGGGGCTGCGCTTCTTTAAGCCCTATGTCGTCACGGTAGAGGGTGGCATCTACCGCGCCGGCCTGGAGGGAGACCCCCTCTATCTCTTCGATTTTTTTCTGCAGCATCATCGCGAGATGGTAACCCCTTGTGGGAATGCCGAGGATAACGAGGTTTTCCACCCCCCTGTTCCTTTCGAGGATTTCATGGGCAATCCTTGCCATAGCCCTCTCGACGGATTTCTTATCCATTACAACCTTGGGTTTCATATCGGAAAATTCCCCGTTTAAAGAAGGTTACCGCGGCTTGGAATCCATCCCCGGGCCAAAAAAAACCTCCGCGCCCTGTAAGGATGCGGAGGTCCTGAAATCCGGTATCAAGCCGATATGGTTCATCTCTCCCCTTTCTTAATCTCTCGGGATTAAGTTAAAAGGCGGATTTTGTAATGCGCCCCTCTATTGCCTCGGAATTTCCGCGAGGGGTTTTTTTTCGTAAATCTCAAAATGAAGCGTTTTCCTGTACCTGTTGAAAAAATCGAGTTTTATATCGTATGGAAACGAGACCTCGATATATTCAAATCCTCTTTTTATTTTTATATCTTCTTCTACGACGGGTATGGCCCAGTAACGGGCCTTGTCGAGTATATTGTTTCTAATCTCCTCGTCCTTGTAAAAAGTCGCGCTCTGAGCGATGGACTTTACCTCGTACTGCATCATCCAGTAGTTGAAAAACGGGGGAACGGCAATGAAGCCGCCGTATACTATCGCCCCCAGAACGAGGAGCCAGAAAAGCCTCTTTATGCTTATAAACCCCCTGTTATCCAGAAGTGTGGCAAAAGCCATCCATTTACATATACCTCTTAAGGGGGATGGAGTCAAGGGGAAAAGTGGGTGGGGGTTGTCTCGTAAGATGAGGACAACATAGCCGAAATATTATCATAGCCTCCCTTTCGGGAGGACTCCGAGGTTGTTTCGGTGAGGGGACTCACCGAAACATCTGCCCCATTTTCACATTTTCAACCAGAGGACGGCATCGGGAGAAAGGGAAGTAATCGATTTTGCGGTTGCACGAGGAATAATAACGGCATAAAATGGCCGCTGTCCCTACTTCTTTCTTTACCCATTGATTTTACAAGCCTCTTGTGGGAAAATGCGCTCATGGACAAGTCAAGGGGAATAATCTCGGCAGATGAAATAAAAGAAAGGCTCGCCCCTATGTTCGGGGACAAGGGGCTTAATCTTGTCATAGTTTTCGGCTCCGTCGTTACCGGAAAAACGCACAAACGAAGCGATATTGACCTTGCGTTCCTCTTTGAAAACCGCGTGGATATCTTAGACCTTACAAACAAGGTCATAAGGCTTCTGAAAACCGACAACGTAGACGTAGTAGACCTTGGCCGGGCGTCTCCGCTTTTAAAATTTTCAGCCGTTAAAAACGGCAAGGTCATTTACGAAAGGGAACAAGGCATTTTCAGCGATTTTTACTCGCTTGCCTTCAGACGCTGCGTTGACACAAAAAAACTCCGCGACGCTGGGAGCGTTATGATAAGAGACTTCCTTCATTCAAGGGGGCTAAGCCCCCATGAATGGGATTAGTAGGGTGGGCTTGCCCCCCCAAAAAAAACCCGCCTATTGAATGAAACGGTGGGCGAAGCCCACCCTACGAGGCTTTTTGCACTTGTATTACCTATCAATTTTTATTTTCTGGAAACCTACATCCCCCATTTACTCCCCCACCACCTTCACCAGCACCCTCTTTTTTCTTCTGCCGTCGAACTCGCCGTAGAAGATTTGCTCCCATGTGCCGAAGTCTAACCGGCCGTTTGTCACGGCTACCACGGCCTCTCTGCCCATGACCTGCCTTTTAAGGTGCGCGTCGGCGTTGTCTTCGCCTGTGTCGTTATGGCGGTATTGCGGCGTGGGCGCGTGAGGGGCGAGCCTTTCGAGCCACTTTTCAAAATCATCAAGCAAGCCGGATTCGTCGTCGTTTATGAAAACCGACGCGGTTATGTGCATGGAGTTTACGAGGACGAGGCCCTCTCTTATCCCGCTTTCAATAAGGCACTCCTCGACCTGCGGCGTTATGTTTATAAAACCCATTCTTTGGGGCAGATGAAAGAACAGCTCTTTGCGAAAGGTCTTCATGTTCGGCTCCTGTTTTATACGGATAACAGGGCTGAAGCCCTGTTTCTACGATAATACACAATGAATGACGTCATCGTATTATCGTTACCACGCCTGCCCTCGCGTGTCTGAAGCGGGGGCCGGAGCGTGGGAACGATAAACGATAAAACAAAGACTCCCCTCACCCTGCCCTCTCCCCAAAGGGGA